>JAHEDC010000057.1 GCA_024641425.1 Verrucomicrobiales bacterium
CAACACCCGCGCGCGGAAGGCGCGTTCGTTTCGCTGGCCGCCCTGCGGGATCGCTGTCTCGCCACGTCAGGCGATTACCAGACGCGTTTCGGCGACGGATTCGCGCACCACCATCTCTTCGATCCCCGCACCGGCGATTCCCCGACAGAGCTAGCCAGCGTTTCGGTCGCCGCCCCGACCGCGATGGACGCCGATGCCCTCTCGACCGCCGTCTTCGTCCTCGGCCTCGACCGGGGCCTAGAACTCGTTCGGAACTCGCCGGACACCGACGCCCTTCTCGTCGCGAAGGACGGCCGCATATTCTCTACCGACGGCTTCCCCACCACCACCTGAGCCATGTCCCTCCCGTCCCTTTTTCGCCTTGGCCTTTTCTCCCTGCTTCTCACCGCGTGGGCGCGGGCCGACACCATCGAGTTCGTCAGCGGCGCCAAGGCCGAGGGCACCCTCCGCGCCCACGATGCCGCCGCGAAGACGATCACCTTCGAAGCCTCGGTCGGAGGGCGCAGCGTGACCCGCACCTTCCCGCAGGCCCAGGTGCACGCGCTCACCGTCAAGGGCGAGCGGAAAATCATCACGCCGAAGCCAGGCGCGGCCACCGGGGGCGCGGGCGCGACGAAAACCGCCGCCGAGGTGCAGGCCCTGATCAAGCAGGCCGGAGCCACGCCACCGGACTGGCTCGCCGACACGCCGCTTAACTTTCCCAAGACCCTCGACCTCTCCTGGCCGGAGAAACCGCCCGCAGGCTGGAACAACAGCAAGAATGTCGGGCAGTTCCTCTGGGATATCATCAATCCGAACGAGAACCGCTGGCGGGAGGGCATCCGCTTCCTCGACCATCTCCAGACGATGCACAAGAACGACGCGCGGCTCCAGAAGCGGATCACCAAGGACATCGCCGGGATGCACTTCCGCTTCTTCCAGGACTACGCCCGCGCGGCCTGGGGCTGGCAGCAGGCGGGCGTCGTCAAGGGCGATCCCGAAGGCGTGCAACTCGCCGAATGTTACTGGCGGCTCGGCAACAAGCAGATGGCCCTCGACATGATCGCCGGACAGCGCGCCCGCACCGGCATGATCAAGTTGCTCGGCGACATGGGAGAAACCGACAAGGCGCTGGAGATGGTCGAGGTTTTCGTCCGCGCCAAGGCCGCACCGCAGGAGGCGCTCATTTTGGGCGGCGACGCCTGCCGCCTCGCCGGACGCTACGAGGACGCGATCGCCTATTACGGGAAAGTGCTCGCGGCTCCGGTCGCTCCCGACCGCAAGGACAACGCCCACGTGAAGCGCGTGCGCGTGCGCGCCCAGGCCAGCATCGACGCGATCAAGCTGTTCGAATTGTCCGACGTCTCGAAGGTGGCCGACGGCACCTATGAGGCCGGGAGTCTGGGATATGAGGGGAACGTGCAGGTCGCGGTCACGGTGAAGTCGGGCCGGATTGAATCGGTCAAGGTCACCCAGCACCGGGAAAAACAATACTACTCGGCCCTCCGCGATATGCCGGAGCAGATCATTGCCAAACAGGGCGTCAAGGGCGTCGATGCCACCAGCCGGGCCACCATCACCGGGAATGCCATCATCAATGCCACCGCCCAGGCGCTGGCCAAGGGGGTGCGATGAAAGGCCGCGGCCGATTCCTTGCCATCGGCATCGCCCTTGTCCTCATCGGTGTTGGCCTGCTGGCATCGTCTCCAGAGACTCCCTCGCTCCGCGCGCTGGCGATCACCTCCGGAGCCGTCCTCGCGGTCTGCGGTCTTGCGATCATGCTCACGCAATGCGGTGGCCGCGAGCCGGCCCTTTTCCGCCTCGACCACTTCATGCCCTTCCTCCGGCGACCGAAGAAGGGCACGTCTCCCCGCGCCGAGAGTCGAGTCGTGCGTGTTGCGCGCCGTGTTCTTCCCGCCCGCCTTTTCGCCGATCCCGCCACGGGAAAGCCGGGAGCGGTGCGACGCTTTCTGAAGCGGGCCGGACCGAGCGTTCTTTCCTCGCCCGCCCGTCGCGTGGTGCAGGCCACTTGCTTCCTCGTTTTCCTCTGGTTGTTCTTTTATGTGTGCTGGCCCTATCACGCCCAACCAGAAGCTCCGGGAGCCACCCACGGCGGCTGGCGCTTCGCCGCCTTCGAGGACGACACCGGCTGGCTCCGGATCGAGAACGACAGCGCGCAATCGGGATTCGAATCGGGCACCTCGTTTTTCCTCGTCGATGAAGGCGCGGACGACGGGACGGCGGGCCGTTTCACCGTCGAGCGGGTCGAGGAATCCGCGCTGCGCCTTTCCACCGAAGTTCCGTTGACCGACGACCAGATCGACCGCCTCCTCCTCGGGGTCGGCCCGTGGACCCTGCACGAATCGGAACCCGGTCGCTGGCCCTCGCATTACGCCGATGACCTCGCGCGCAAGGAGATCATCCCCGCCGACACCTTCCTCGTCATCGATCCGCTGGTCAGTCTCTCCACCGCCATCGCCGCCAAGAGCTGGGTCTGGTCGCTCCTTTGCGCTGGCATCATCCTGCTCGTGTGCGTCCTCATTCCCCGTGGCTTCTGCGGCTACCTTTGTCCGCTCGGCACCTTGATCGACCTTTTCGACTGGGCGGTGGGAAAACGGGTGAAACGTTTCCGGGTCAAAAAGGACGGCTGGTGGGTGCATCTCAAATACTACCTCCTGCTCGGCGTTCTCGCGGCCGCCGTCGGGGGCGTTCTCCTCTCCGGATTCGTGGCCGCCATTCCGGTCCTCACCCGCGGGATGTTGTTCCTTGGCGAACCGCTCCAGAACGGCCTTGCCCGCGACTGGCATCTGGTGCCGCCAATCCAGCTCGGCCACCTCCTCTCGATCCTCCTTTTCCTCGGTGTGCTTCTGTTAGGCCTCCTGCGCCCCCGCTTCTGGTGCAAGTATGTCTGCCCGAGCGGAGCCGTCTTCTCGGTGGCCAACCTTTTCCGCGTCAGCGAACGCAAGGTCGAGGACTCGTGCATCCACTGCAACAAGTGCGTCGAGATCTGCCCTTTCGACGCGATCAAACCGGACTTCACGACCCGGGTCACCGACTGCACCCTCTGCCAGACCTGCGGCGGCGTCTGTCCCACCCATTCGATCAAATTCGTCGACCGCTGGAACGTCGCGAAACTGAAGGGCTTCAACGATCCCCCCACCGGCGACACCCCGCTGGGTCGCCGCGGCTTCCTCTCGCTCCTTGCTGGCTCCGGAGCCGGAATCGCCGGCGGTGGCGTGGCGGCGGCCGCGACCCGCCACTTCGGCGCGCGCCTCGACGACCCGACCGCCTTCCGTCCCGTGCGCCCGCCGGGCAGCGTGCCGGAACGCGCGTTCCTCGACATGTGCATCCGTTGCGGCGAGTGCTTCAAGGCCTGCCCGAACAACGTCCTCCAGCCCGAGGGCTTCCAGCAGGGGCTTGAGGGATTGTGGGCACCGATGGTCGCAGCCGATTGGGCCGGTTGCGATTCAAGCTGCAACGCCTGCGGCCAGGTCTGCCCGACCGGTGCCATCCGCGCCCTTCCTCTCGCGGAAAAGAAAGTCGCGCGCATGGGCCTCGCCCTCGTCGACGAGCACTCTTGCCTGCCCTTCGCGAACCGCGAGGCCTGCCAGCTCTGCGTCGACGAATGCCACGCCGCCGGCTACCACGCCATCGAATTCACCCAGGTGCACACCGAGGTCGATGGCGAGGGCCAGCCGGTCGAGGGCACCGGCCACCTCGCTCCCGTCGTCATCGCCGACAAGTGCGTCGGCTGCGGGCTCTGCCAGACCCGTTGCTATGGCATCAACGCCGACGAGAAGGCGCTCCTGAAGAGATCCGCGATCATCATCGTGGCGGGCGAGGGCAAGGAAGACCGACTGATGACAGGATCTTACCGTACCTTGCGAGGCCTGGATACCGCCTCCGGGTAGGGTGTTCAACTCCCCGCCGGGTTCAACTCGGATGCCTGCGGGCGGAAGGCCGGGACGGATCCTCGACCGCCGGAGGGAAGCGTTCAGAGCAGATCGTGCTCGCGCATGAAATCCTCCAGTTCCTCCGCGCCGAAGTCAGCCAGCATAAGCGCGCCAATCGTCATCGTGGGCGCGCAGCTTTGACCGGAAATCCGCCGCATCTCGGCGAAGGCCTCCGGGTCGCCACTCACGTTGACCTCCTCGTATTCGAATCCGTGTTTCGCCAGCCACGCCGTTGCCTCGGTGCACCACGGGCAGCCGCGCTTCACATAAAGAATGATGTTGGAATCCATGGCCGCGACACTAACGCGCCCGATCCGATTCGGCAACGGCTTACCCGCATACGCGCGGATACGGACCGTTGCGGGCTCGAATTCGCGATTGGCCTCCGAGGCATTCCTCAGGGGATTGAGACATGGTGGCTCTCACTGGTCGATAGCGAGGGAATGGTTTGCGTCCCGGGCGCTCCGGTTAACGCGCCACCGCCTGATGGATTCCGGTCGGTCTGATAGGACCGGGCCGTTCGCAAAGCGTCGTTCGTGGTGACCCGAGCCTCACTCGTCTTCCCCCGAATCAGCGCCGCCCAACGCCTGCCGCGTTTTGCGTCGATCCGCGCGGTGTTCGATCTGGCGGAGTTGCTTCGGCGTGAGTTGATCTTTCTTCCTCAGCCACGGAGGGGTGCCGGGGTCGCCGGCCATGATGCAGCCGAGCGGGGTGATCTCGGTCACGATATCGGCGAGTCCGAAACGCTCGATCTGCGCGCGCACGACCGGCGCGGGCTTGTAGCCGACCGGGCTTTCGGAAAGGTCGGGCCGACCGTGAAACCAGCGAATGTCGAGCCCGGCCGTGCTGCGTGCGATCTCCTCCGCGATGCGCGCGGTGTCAGGCTCGCCGTCCTTCGTCTTGAAGCCGCGCATCGTTTCGGTGCGCGAGACATTCCGGCCCGCGCCATGCGGAGCAAAGGAAAGGTAGTCCGCGTTGTCGCGCCCGAGCACCATGAGGATCGGCGCGGCCATGTTGAGCGGGATGAGGCCGAGGAGCGGATGGCCGTCGTCTCCACACCAGGCGGGCGTCGCGCCTTTGCCGTGGAGGAAAACATCGCCGCGCTTCCAGACGAAGTTGTGCTCGTTGCCGAAGGCGCAGACGGGGGCCGCGCCGGATTTCTCCAGAAAGCGCACGTGAATGCTCTCGTGGTTCGCGCGCGTCCAGCGGCCGATGTATTGCAGCGCGTCCCAGTAATCCTCGCCCTCGGGCGTCGCGTAATCGATCCACATCGCGGCGCTCGGAATGTCCTTCGCGATCTTCTTCGTCTGCTTTTCCGCCGCCTTCTGCCCCCGCTTGTAAAGGTGCGCGCCGAGGCCGCGCGAGCCGTGGTGGGTCACGAGGGCGAGGGCTTCGAAGCGGTCGCCGCCCGGCGAGGCCGCGCGCATGGCGGCGGCGAGTTCGCCCTTTCCGGCGGCTTCCATGGCGGCGAGCTGCACGGCATCGAGCGTGACCTGGCCGAGGAAGGCGAAGTGGTTGCCGTCGCCCTGGTCGGCCATGTGCATGGCGGCGTGGCCTTCGAGGCCTTTCAGGAAGGGATTGTCCCATACGTCCTCGTCGAGCACGGGGTGATGGACGTGATCCTCCGGCTTGCGCCCGCCGTAGCCGAAACGGGTCGAGGCCACGAGGTCGTCGAGCATCTCCGAAACGTCCTTCCCGCAGCGGAAAAACGTCGCAAACATCGAGCAGCAGATGTCGGCGCTGTGCGCGGCGGGGATGATCGCGTTGCGCACCGCGATGGCCCCGCCGACGGGAATCGTCGCCTTGCCCGCGCCCGCCGGGCAGGAGTCGGGCATCAGCGCGCCGCGCTCGACGACCGGCATGCGGAGCAACTCGTGCATCGTGCGGCGCGAGGCCTTGAGGTTCCGCTCGCTGATCTCGCAGACCGCCTCGATGGCTTCCGCGAGCGGCGCGGGTTCGTCGCGCGGGACAACGCGCGGGGTCGATTTCGGGACGGCGCGGGCGACGAGTTTCAGGAGATACGCTCTGTCCTGAATCCCGCGTGCTTCATACTCCGCCGCCGCCGCCAGCGCCGCGCCGATTTCCGGTCCCGGCTGCCACCCGGCCTCCAACAGGTCGTGTCCCGTGAGGATGGGCATCGTCAGGGTTCCAATAATCCCGTGTCGCGGTAAATGTCCCCGAGTGCGATCCCGAAATCGAGGGACGGCAGGGCGATGCGGGCCGCCGGATCGTTCGCCGAGGTCTCGGGTGCCCAGTCGGTGGCGCGACGGAAGAGCGTCCAGCCCGCACGTCGGGAGTCGACGGAGAGGATCTCCTCGACGGCGGGAAGTTGCCGGTAGAGGGGAAGTTTCTCGACGATGACTCGTGGCTCGTCGCGAAAGAGCGGATGCTTGTCCTCCGGATTGCAGGCGACAAAGACATCGGGGTAGAACGCACGGTAGTCGTCGAACTGCCGGATGCGGAGTTTCATGTTCTCGCGAAAAGCCCGGCAAGGAGTCCCCTGGAGGTGGGCATAGAGGGCGACATGGAGATTCGAGGTCACGAGGTTATGATTCGCCGTCCCGCCTGGCATGGCATAGAGCCGCCCGGCCACGAATTCGTGGCGTGTCTCGCTCGCCTCCTCAAGTTTGAGATACACATCGAAGGGAGCATCGGTCTGGCATGACACGGATGACATGGGACAAGGTTAGCCGATGGGCGCCGGAAAGGAAAGCGGGAGGGCTGGTCTCATGCCTCTAGCCCTTTGAGGATGGCATCCAGTTGGGCCCGGTGGATGCCTAGATGTATCGCGGCCAACCCGTGCCAGCCCGCCGCGTCGAGCGGACCGAACCAAGGATGGGCATACTTCGCCGCCGTCTTGAGATCCGCCACGGCAGCGGTAGTGGCGAGGACCAAAGCGCAGGAGTTTTCGTAGGCCCACTCCACGTCCGCCGTCACCCCCGGATCGGGCTTCACATCGGCGATGCTGGCCGTCCCGGCTGGCACCCGGCCGGCCGCGAGGGACTCGATCACCCGCGCGAAGACAAGGTTCGTGATGCGGAGATGATCCAGCGTCATCCAGACCGACCAGTAACGGCTGCTGTCCTCGAGCCCGCGCAATCGCGGAATGAGGATGCGTTGGCCGCGGGATTCAGACGGGCAAGCCTCCACCCGTTCCCGGATGGCCGTGTCTTCAAGGATAAACGCCTCGGTGAAACTCTCCCGATCCCCGAGGAGACGCTTCAAGGCAAAGAGGCGCCCTCCGATGAAGCGCTCAAGGGCGGGTAGTCCTGCTCCCGGAGGAGCCAACTCGGGTACGATGGTCGGATTCATACGAAAGGAATCTGGGCTAAATACTTTTTGTTTGCAAGTAAGATTACTTTTGAAACACAAGTATTGTGCAGTCATCGTGTCCGTATGCCAAAACGTCCGTCTCACCCTAAGCCTTCCGCCTCCACTCGCCGCCGCTCTCCCTGTCCGGTCGCATGTGCCCTCGATCTTTTTGGCGACAAGTGGACTCTTCTTGTCATCCGCGACCTCGTCCTCGGGCGCAGCCGGTTCAAGGACTTCGCCGCCTCTCCCGAGGGCATCCCAACCAATATACTCAGCGATCGGCTTGAACGTCTCCTCCAAGGTGGCCTTGTAACACGGATCCCCGCCGCCGACGGCACGAAGCGCCTCGCCTACGAACTCACCGACAAGGGCCTCGCCCTCCGCCCCATTCTGAAATCCATTCGCGACTGGGGCTTGCAGTGGGAGGATGGCACCGAGGCCTCGATGAAAGCGGGCTGAGTATCGAGCATTTACAGGACTTTGGCCATCGACATTCTGGATTCGGAACCGACTCTACCCGCGGAGCACCACGTTCCTTCTTGCCCGCGTCCGCATCCGGGGCCATGTATTGCGCCCGCTGGACCCCGGCGTGGCCAGCGCGATGCATGAAACCAACACAGACGAGCCCGGCGGGGAGGCACGCCATGGCTGGTGGGCGACGCTGCGGGCCTCGCTTTCGGGCGACCACCACGACTACACGACGGGCTCGCTGAAGCGCGCCATCCTCCTTCTCGCCATTCCCATGGTGCTGGAGTTGGCGATGGAGTCGCTCTTCGCCATCTGCGACATCTTCTGGGTCGCGAAACTCGGCAGCGCGGCCACGGCCGCGGTCGGGCTCAGCGAGTCGGTCATGACACTCTACTACGCGATCGCGGTCGGGCTCTCGATGGCGGTCACCGCCACCGTTTCCCGCCGCATCGGGGCGAGGAATCCCGAGGGCGCGGCCAAGGCGGGCGCGCAGGGGATCTATGTCTGTCTCGCGGTCGGCCTGCTCACCGGCCTGCCGTGCTGGCTTTACGCCCCGGAGATTCTTGGGCTCATGGGAGCATCTCCGGAGGTGGCCGCCGTGGGCACCGACTACACGCGGATCACCTTGGGAGCGAACGTGGTCGTCCTCCTCCTGTTCATGAACAACGCGATCTTCCGCGGGGCCGGCGATGCCGCGCTCTCGATGCGCGCGCTCTGGCTCGGGAACGGGATCAACATCGTCCTCGATCCCTTTCTCATCTTCGGCTGGGGCTTCTTTCCGGAAATGGGGCTGACCGGCGCGGCCACGGCGACCCTGATCGGGCGCTCGGTCGGGGTGCTCTACCAGTTCCACATGCTCGCGGCCGGCACCTGCCGGGTGAAGATGCGCGGCCCCGCGTGGCATTTCGACCTGCCCGCCATGCTCAAGCTCCTGCGCATGTCCTTCGGCGGCATCGCCCAGATGGCCATCGCGACGACAAGCTGGGTCGGCCTGATGCGTATCATGGCGAAATTCGGCGACGACGCGCTCGCGGGCTACACCATCGCCATCCGCATCCTCATCTTCACCCTGCTCCCGAGCTGGGGACTCTCGAACGCGGCGGCGACCCTTGTCGGGCAGAATCTTGGCGCGAAGCGCCCCGACCGTGCCCAACGTTCGGTCCTTCTCACCGGCTTCTTCAACGTCGCCTTCCTCGGATTCGCCAGCGTCGTCTTTATCACCTGTGCGCCCTTGCTCGTAGGCGTTTTTACCAGCGACGAGGCTGTGATCGCGCACGGGGGAAAATGCCTGCGCATCATCGGCTACGGTTTCGTTTTCTATGCCTGGGGGATGGTCATGACCCAGGCCTTCAATGGTGCGGGTGATACCATGACCCCGACCTGGATGAACCTCATCGCCTTCTGGATCGTGCAGGTGCCTCTCGCCTGGTATCTTGCCATCGAGACCGGCTACGGGCCCGCCGGCGTTTTCTGGAGCGTCGCCCTCGCCGACACCCTTCTCACCTGCCTCGCGACGCCCGTTTTCCTCCGTGGGAAATGGAAGACGCGCGAAGTATAGGCGATGGAAAGGCAGCGTATGCTGGCGTAACCTTCTCCCCGCATGATCTTCCGCGCCCTGAGGGAACGCCGTCGAAACCGAATCCGGAACCAACCGTTCCCGGATGCCTGGCGCACGATTCTCGACCACCATTTTTCGCTTTACCGGCGGGTGCCGGAAGCCGATCGGCGAGAATTGGAGGGGCACATCCTGGTCTTTCTTGAAGAGAAATAATTCGAAGGGTACGGCGGTCTCGAGATGACGGATGCCATGCGCGTCACGATCGCCGCCGAGGCCTGTGTCCTGCTCCTCCACCGCCAAACCGATTACTACCCCCGATTATCCTCCATTCTCGTCTATCCCCATCATTTCTTCGCCGACAGCGAGCGGGGATCCGGCGGCGGCGTGGTGTCCAGAGACGCACGCGCGCATCTCGGAGAGTCCTGGTCGACGGGTTCCGTCATTCTTTCCTGGGAGACCATCGAGCGGGACGGCGCCACGGACAACGACGGCCAAAACGTCGTCTTCCACGAGTTCGCGCACCAGCTCGACCTCGAGGACGGCTCGATGACCGGCGCGCCGGCCCTCGGGGAAGACCTCCCCCTCACGGTGCGACGGAAAAAGTACGCGCACTGGGCGCGCGTCCTCCGGAGCGAGTTCGCGCACCTGCAATTCGAAGCGCGGCACCGGCACCACACCTTGATCAATCCTTATGGCGCGGAGAGCCCGGCCGAGTTTTTCGCCGTGTGCGTCGAAGCCTTCTTCGAGAAGCCAAAAGCACTCGAACGCCGGCATCCGGAACTTTACAACGAACTGTCCGATTACTTTCGGCAGGATCCCGCCCGGTGGCACCGGTAGGTTCGAGCGGGGTCAGCCGTTTCCGGATGGATTTCCCGCCGTCCTGCTCCATGCTCCCCTCACCCCATGATCGCTCTCCTCGCCATCTTTCTCGTCGTGGCCTCGGCCTTTGTCCATTACGAGTTTCTCTGGAGGCTGAACCGGCTCCTTCCGCGCCTCCGCCTCGTTCCGGCGCGCGCGTCGGTGCTCATCGCGGTTCTCGGCACGTTCGTGAGCCATTTCGCGCAGATCGCCCTTTTCGCCTGCGCCTACTATTTCGTCCAGGCGGAATCCGGTCCCGATCTGGCCGGAAACGCGACGGCGTTCGACTTCGGCACCGCCCTCTATTTCTCCACCGAAACCTACACCTCGCTCGGCTTCGGCGACATCTATCCCCAGAATCTCGTCCGCCTCCTCGTCGGGGTGGAATCCATGACCGGCCTCGTCATGATCAGTTGGACCGCTTCCTTCACCTTTCTTGAGATGAACCGCTATTGGGCGGAACGAAAAGGCCATGACGCCAAACCCTAACATTCATGCCAATCAACGAACGAATCACCATGAAAGCGGTCCCGGCCGGTGCCCTGCTTGCCCTCGGCGGGGGCCTGCTCCTCGGGTGCGCCGAACCGTCGTCCGACAATTCCGACAAGCGGAAGGCCGCCCCTCGCCCAGGCCCCGATTCCGTGCGGCTCGACAGCGCCTTCGAGGGGATGGACGTGACCAGGCACTGGATCGCGGGTCGGAACATCGACTGGGAAACGGGTGATCCGGACGGCACTCCGGTGGGCCCTGTCGGGCATCATACCCACTGCAGCGCCTTCGTCGCGGCCGTGTGCGAGCGACTGGGCGTCTTTATCCTGCGTCCGCCCGATCATCCGCAACTCCTCCTCGCCGACGCGCAGTTCGACTGGCTTGGTTCGGAGGCGGGGGAAAAGGCAGGCTGGCGCCCGGTGAAGTCACCCGCCGCTGCGCAGGACAAGGCGAACGCGGGGCATCTGGTCGTCGCCATCTGGAAGAATCCGGACCCGGAAATCGCCGGCCATGTCGCGCTCGTGCGCCCGGGCAGGAAGTCCGCCGCCCCACTCGAATCCGAGGGGGTCGATATCATCCAGGCCGGGCTCACGAACTACGACCGCACGAATCTCAAGGAGGGCTTCAAGAACCACCCCGGGGCCTGGGACGACGGCGAACTGCGCTATTTTTCCCACCCCGGGGCCTGGGACACGATTCCCCGGTAGTGTCGGATGATCCGGCGTTCGTTTGTATCTTCATCCGTTCATGGCCATGACTCGCTTTGAGAAAAGACACGAATCCCTTCTTACCAGGCGCCAGTTCGCGTGGCGTCTGGCCTCGTTCGCGGGCATCGCTTTTCTGCTCATCGCCTTCGCGCTGGGGATTGGAATCGCGGGGTATCATTACATCGCCGGCTTTTCGCTTCCCGATTCCATTCTGAACGCTTCCATGATCCTCGGCGGCATGGGGCCGGTCGGGGAGCTACCTTCGACGGAGGCAAAACTGTTCGCCTCCATTTACGCGATCTTCAGCGGGCTGGTCTTTGTTGGCGTCGTGGGAATTCTGCTTTCCCCGATCCTCCACCGCATCCTTCACCGCTTCCATTTCGATGACGAGAACTCGTGAGGAAACCGCCTGCCACGACCAGCGTCCGGTGCGGGCCTTCCGATTCCCGCCGAATTCTTCACGCACGGTCGCGCTCGCTTCCCTTCGGCAGACTCGATTCTTTCTCGCGTCGCACCCGCGTCCGACCATAGACTTGCGCGAGAAACCCGGCTTTCAGGTGACCCCTCGATGAAACATTTTATTCTCACCTCCTTGCTGCTGCTGAGCTTCACTTCCGTCCAGGGCCAAGACAACACGGAGGCCCTTGACTTCGCCAAAGCCCGGCAGCTTTTGGAACGGCGCGGACGCGGAGAGACGCTGGCCGAAGACGAGCGCGCCTCTCTCGACCGGGCCGTGGCCGAACGCCGGAAAGGGCAGGATCCGGCAAAGTCCGGGAGCGGATCCATCGACTGGAAAAAGGCAAAGGCTCTTCACGAGCGCCGGCAGCGGGGCGAGACACTGACAGCGGAGGAAGAACGCGAACTCGCGCGCGCGGTCGCCGTGCGGAATTCCGGCGGGGGGCGTCCCGACACGCAGCGCCCGGCGCCGGAACGCCTGACCCCACTCACCGATCTAACGGCAGACGACCGTTACGAAGGCGAGGACGGTGGGCTTTATGGCGGCGGAGCTAACAGCCCGCCCGAAGCCCATCGCCGCGGCGCGGAGGCGGAGCTCGCGAAAATCCAACCTCTCAACGCCGCGGGAGAACCGGACGCCAACGGCCTCGTCGGCTTCGTCTCGATCAGCATGTCGAACGCGACCCAGGAATTCTCGCGCTTTAAGCAGTTGGCCGACCGTTCGCCGCTGAAATCGCCCAAGGTTATGATCGTGGATTGCGCGCAGGGCGGCCAGGCCATGGCGGAGTGGGCCCCGCCGGACGCGCGGCCGTGGGAGGAGGCCTTGCGCCGGCTCGCCGCCGCGAAGGTTTCACCCCAACAGGTGCAGACCGCCTGGATCAAACTGGCGAACAAGGGACCAACCGGCTCCCTGCAGGAGCACGGGCGGAAGCTGGAGCAGGACACCCTGGCCGTGCTCCGCAACGCGAAGGCGCGATTCCCCAACCTGCGCATCGCCTATCTCGGAAGCCGGATCTACGGCGGATACGCCATCGGCGGACTGAATCCCGAACCCTACGCCTACGAAAGCGCCTTTCCCGTGCGCTGGCTCATCGGGCGCCAGATCAAAGGGGACACCGAACTCCCACTGACCGAGTCGCCGCTCCTTCTCTGGGGCCCATATCTCTGGGCCGAGGGGACCAAGGGACGCAAGGTGGACGGGCTGGTTTGGGAACGTTCCGACTTCGCCGGGGACGGCGTGCATCCGAGCGAATCCGGTCGCCAGAAAGTCGCCGGGCTGCTGCTCGATTTCCTCACCACCGATCCCCTCGCCAAGCCATGGTTCGCAAAGGGGGCGAAATAGGCGAAGCGTCCTTCCCGCCGCGAGGGTGTTCCCCTCTGCTAACGGTCAAACCTAGATCGCCCTCACAATGGTGTCGTGGAGGAAATCGCCCGCGATGGCGACCCTGTCCGCGGCATTCGAGAGGTGACGGTAAACTTCCCGGCGGCGAAAGATCCGCACCACTTCACGCATCGCCACGACCGTGCCCTCGGCACCGGCGTCCAAGACCACCGCGGTGAGCCGGTCGCCGTCGAAGAGTTCCGACAGGGCTCTGCGGTAGATCTTTTCCGTGCTCCGCTCCGCCTTGTGGGCCGCCGTCGCTTCCGCTTCCGCCGCCTCGGCATTGTGCCCGAGCAGCGCATAGCCGCGACGCAACGATTCGGTGCCCTCGTGGATCAACGCGGCCATCTCCGCCATCGCGACGTCCGGCACGACCCGCAGGGCCTCCACTTCCCGCACCGTGGTCTTCGCGTAATTCATGATTTCGTCGATGCTCCGAATCGCCCGATCGATGTCGTCCCGGTCGAAGGACGTCGCGAACGAGCGGTTCAGCACGTCCAGGTTCCGTGCCTTCAGCTTGTCGCCCTCGTGCTCGAGTGCGCGCACGGCTTTGGCGAGTTCCGGGTCGCCGTCTTGCATGAATTCCTTCAGCTTCGCCGTGGCCACCACTGCGAGATCGCACTGGTCATTGAGGAGCGCGTGAAAATCGGGCGCGACGGGAAAGATCCGGTGCAGGAGGCGCTTCAGGAGGGACGGTTTTTCGATGGCTTGGCTCATGATGGGTGGACGATGATAATGGATTGGGCCCGATTCAGAGGATTTTAAGGAAATAGCGCGCCCCCGCGCAAAGGGCGGCGGCCATCAGTCCCGCTCCAGGGAGAGTGACCAGCCATGCGCCGACGATTTCCTTCGCCTTTTGCCAGCGCACGGCCCTCACATGCTCCGAGGCGCCGATGCCCATGATCGAGGAACTGACGACATGCGTCGTGGACACGGGGGCCCCGGCAAGGGCGGAGCTGAAAATCACGGTGGCCGCCGTCAGTTGCGCGTCCACCGCATGGAGCGGCCCCAGCTTGTAAATCCCGAATCCAACGGTGCGCACGATCCGCCACCCTCCCGAGAGAATTCCCAGGGTCAGAGCCGAGGCGCAGGTCACGATGACCCAGAACGGCACTTGGAATTCCGGCAGCATGCCACCGGTGACCAGCACAAGGGTGATGATGCCCATGCTCTTCTGCGCGTCATTGGCGCCATGGGCGAAAGCCAGCCCCGCGGCGGTCAGAAACTGCACGCGCCGCAGCGGCCGATTGACGGAAGGGTGCGCCCCGCGAAGGAGGAAACGGGCAAGCCGGTGAATGGTGAACCCCAGCACAAACCCGAGGAGCGGCGAGAGGAAGAGGGCGGCGAGAATCTTCGTGACCCCCGTCAGATGTCCGTTCTTCAATTCCTCGAGCCCCCAGAGGACATGATCGGAACCGACCGAAACCATCACCGCGCCGGCAAGCCCTCCGACAAGCGCGTGCGAAGAGGACGAGGGCACTCCGTAGCGCCAGGTGAAGAGATTCCACAACACCGCCCCGAGAATGCCGCACAAGACGATCACGAGCGCCCCCTGCTCGCCGATTCCTTCGAGCCGGACAAAGCCTCCGATCGTGTCCGCCACCGCGGTGCCACCGAGCAGCGGCCCGAGAAACTCGAAAAGGGCCACGACGCACACGGCCTGCACCGGTGTCATGGCCCGGGAAGCAATGACCGTGGCCACGATGTTCGAGGCATCGTGAAACCCGTTCGTGAAGTCGAACAGAATAATAACCGCAATAGTGATGACGATAAGTGCAAGCATGGCCCTCCGGCGTTTCCAGCCATAGCCTGAACACCCTCTCATTGGCAATGAAATATCGGGCCAATGGACGCAGCGGCGTCCCGGGAAAAATTGCCGCACGACGAGTGGAATCCTTTAATTCCGGAATTGCTTCGATGCCATGAAGGGATAATGGTCTGGTTCCGTCACACCATGAGAGGCGCACCAACGGCGGTATGAAAAAATCCGCCAACCCGAATCACAAGCTGGGAGAGCTGGCCTCCACCGCGATCTGCGGAAACGATATCGCGTCGTCGTGCCTTTATGTTTCGGCGCTCGCGATCATCTATGCCGGAAAGTGGGCGCCCGTCGTTCTTCTTCTCGTCGCCGCCGTCCTGCATCTGTTTCGTCCGATCTACAATGAGGTCATCGGTGCCCTTCCGCTGAACGGAGGAGCCTACAACGCACTGCTGAACACCACGAGCAAGTTCCGCGCCTCGGTGGCGGCCTGCCTGACCGTCCTGTCCTACATGGCGACCGCCGTGATCTCCGCGAGCGAGGCTGTCCACTATGCCCATGGCCTCTTTGCATCCATCCCGATTCTCTGGGCCACCATCGGCCTGCTCGGATTCTTTACCCTTCTGACCATCGTGGGTATTTCCGAATCGGCCACGGTGGCCATCGGTATTTTCATCTTCCACCTGGTCTCCCTGACCGTTCTCGTCGTCGCGGGAACCGCTTTTGTGATCCGGGATGGCACCGGTGTCCTGTTCGCCAACTTGGCGACGCCGGCACCGGGCGGAATCACCACCGCGCTCTTCTTCGGCTTCAGCGCCGCCATGCTGGGAATTTCAGGCTTCGAGAGTTCCGCGAATTTCGTCGAGGAACAGGAGGAGGGCGTTTTCCCGAAAACCCTGCGCAACATGTGGATCGTGGTTTCCGTCTTCAACCCCGTTATGGCCGTCCTGGCGCTGGCGCTTGTGCCCATCGCGGCCGTCCCGCTCCACCAGGAGGCGCTACTGGCCCACATGGGCTCCAGCGCGGCGGGAAACTGGCTCGGCACCCTCATCTCCGTGGACGCCGCGCTCGTGCTGAGCGGTGCCGTCCTGACCAGCTTCGTCGGGGTCAGCGGCCTCGTCGGTCGCATGACTCTGGATCGCTGTCTTCCCCAGTTCCTCCTCAAGAAGAGTCCCCGCGGGACGACCCACCGGATCATCATTGGCTTCTTCCTCCTCACGGTGAGTGTCCTCTTCATCACCAAGGGAGATCTCAAGGCACTGGCGGGCGTCTACACGCTTTCCTTCCTCTCGGTCATGCTGCTCTTCGCGCTCGGGAATGTCCTCCTCAAGATCAAGCGGGCCTCACTGCCACGCCCGACGCAGGCTTCCTGGCTCGCCATTTTAATCGCGATGGCCGCGGTGGGTGCCGGACTCCTTGGCAACGCGGTCATGAACCCGCACTACCTGGCCGTCTTCATGGATTACTTCATCCCCGCCTTCCTCATCGTGGCGGTCATGCTCGGCCGGATCGTCCTTTTGAAGGCGCTCCTGTTCGTCGTCAGGAAACTCATCGCCACCCTCGTGCGCCCGCTCACGAGGCTGACCCAGAAAGTGAGGGAATCCATCGAGCTCATCAATGCCCAGCAGGTGGTCTTCTTCACCCGCGGCGACAACATCGCGAACCTGAACCGCGTCATGCTTTACGTGCGCCGCAACGAGCATACCGGCCGGATCAAGATGGTGCACATCTCCAGCTCGCCCGACGATGTGCCTCCGAACCTGAAGAGCGATCTCGAGTTCCTCGATAAGGCCTACCCGGAGATCAGCATCGAGTTCGTGGTGCGGCAGGGCGTCTTCTCGCCGCAACTGGTCTCCAGCCTTTCCAGCGAGTGGGGGATCCCCGCCAACTTCATGTTCATCGGCTGCCCGGGCACCGGGCTCGCGCACAACCTGGCCGAACTCGGGGGCGTGCGGGTCATTGTCTGAGTCGCGGCCCTTCGTCCGTGTAACCTCGATGCCATGCGTGTAAACTGAATAGGCGAACGGTTCGCAGGGCGCTTACCCTGCGGTTCACCGCATACCCGACAAGCAGATTGCCTTCTCACGTGAGCCTCCCAAAATTGCCTTCACGATGAAACCGATACCGAATCAGACACAGAAATCCGGGGCAAGATGAACAGCCAAACCAACATCGGGGATCCCTTCCACGGGTATTTGCCCACGGATATCGAAGGCTTCCATTCGCTGGCGGAGCTGGCCCTGGACATGCGCTGGTCCTGGAGTCACGCCACCGATGAGATCTGGCGGCAGCTTGATCCCGAGTTGTGGGAACTCACCGAGAACCCGTGGGCGGTCCTGCAGACCGTCTCGCGCGTCCAGATCAAACGCGTGCTGGCGGACCCGGCCTATCGCGAGCGCTTGGATGACCTCACGCGGCTCAAGCGCGAGGCCGCTGAAACGCCGACGTGGTTCCAGAAGAGCCACCCGCAGTCTCCGTTGGGGTGCGTCGCCTACTTCAGCATGGAATTCATGTTGAGCGAGGCGCTGCCGATCTACTCCGGCGGACTGGGCAACGTGGCCGGCGACCAACTCAAGGCCGCCAGCGACCTGGGCGTGCCGGTGGTCGGCGTCGGCCTGCTCTACCAGCAAGGTTACTTCCGCCAGGCCATCGACCGGGACGGGGCGCAACAGGCGCTCTTTCCGTTCAACGATCCCGGCCAGCTGCCCATCACGCCGCTGCGCCGTCCGGACGGCGAGTGGCTGCGCCTGGAAATCAGGCTGCCCGGATACTCGGTCTGGCTGCGCGCCTGGCAGGTTCAGGTCGGCAGGGTGAGCCTCTACCTGCTCGACAGCAACGATGTGGCCAACCTGCCGACCCACCGGGGGATCACCTGCGAACTCTACGGCGGCGGACCCGAGCTACGCCTCAAGCAGGAGCTGATCCTCGGGATCGGGGGCTGGCGATTGCTCGAGGCGCTCGGGGTCGCACCCCAGGTTTGCCATCTCAATGAAGGGCACGCGGCCTTCGCCGTCCTGGAGCGGGCGCGCCACTTCATGGAATCGACCGGGCAGCCATTTGAAGTGGCGCTGGCCGTGACCCGCGCGGGCAACCTTTTCACCACCCACACCGCGGTGGAGGCCGGTTTGGACCGTTTCGAACCGGCGCTCATCAGGCAGTACCTCGGGGCCTATGCCGAGAAGGGACTGGGGATTTCCCTTGAGGCGCTGCTGGCGCTCGGTCGCCGCGACCCGCGCGACTCGACGGAAGCGTTCAATATGGCCCACCTGGCCATCCGCGGCAGCGGGACGGTCAACGCCGTGAGCCGACTGCACGGAGAAGTCAGCCGCCGCCTCTTCCAGCCGCTCTTCCCCCGCTGGCCTACCGAGGAGGTGCCCGTCGGTCACGTGACCAACGGCGTGCACATGCCGACCTGGGACTCGGCCGCCGCCGACGCCCTTTGGACGGAAGCCTGCGGCAAGGACCGCTGGCTGGGAACCACCGAGGCACTCGCGCAGGACATCCGCCGCGTCCCCGACTCCCGGCTCTGGGAATTCCGTACGGCCGCTTCCAAGGCGCTCGTCGCCTACGCCCGCGAGCGACTGTCGCGCCGCCTGGCGGCCTTCGGCACCTCACCCGAGGAGGCGGAGGCGGCGAAGCACTACTTCGATCCCAACACGCTGACGCTCGGCTTCGCGAGGCGCTTCGCGACCTACAAGCGCCCGAACCTGCTTCTCCACAATCCCGCGCGCCTGCTGCGCCTGCTGACCAATCCGCAACGCCCGGTGCAGCTCATCATCGCGGGCAAGGCACACCCGGCCGACGAGAAAGGCCAGGCATTGATCCGGGAGTGGATCGCTTTCATTCACCGACCCGAGGTCCGCCCGCACGTGATTTTCCTCAGCGACTATGACATGATGTTGTCCGAGCGTCTCGTGCAGGGGGTGGATGTCTGGATCAACACCCCGCGAAGACCGTGGGAGGCCTGCGGCACGAGCGGCATGAAGGTGCTCGTCAACGGCGGCCTCAACCTCTCGGAACGGGACGGCTGGTGGGCGGAAGCCTACGCTCCGGAAGTCGGCTGGGCGATCGGCGATGGCCGGGAACACGACGGCGATCCGGCCTGGGACGCCGCCGAGGCCGAGGAGCTCTACGACCGGCTCGAGCACGAGGTGATCCCCGAGTTCTACACCCGCGACGACCTCGGCGTCCCGGTGGCGTGGGTGGCGCGGATGCGGGAAAGCATGGCGAAGCTCACACCGCGCTTCTCCGCCAACCGCACCGTGCGCGAATACACCGAACAACATTACCTCCCCGCCGCCGCCGCCTGCGCCCGACGCAGCGCCGATCGCGGCGCGCTCGGCGAACAGATCGTCGCCGGTCTGCGAGATCTGGACCAGAAATGGGCCGCGCTTCACTTCGGCGGGGTCAAGGTGGACACCCGCGACCAGCACCACCGCTTCGAGGTGCAGCTCTTTTTCGACGAACTCGACCCGGACGCGGTGCAGGTGGAGATGTATGCCGGAGATCCGCATGGCGGGATGCCCGAGAGGCATCCGATGAAACGCATCCGCGAACTGATCGGCGCCGCCGGTGGC
>JAHEDC010000473.1 GCA_024641425.1 Verrucomicrobiales bacterium
GCGGCCCCTTGGAAGCAGACGAAGAAACTCGAGCGTTTTGCCGATCCGCGAACCACACGCGACGACTACTTCGGTTGGGCCGTCGATATTTCGGGGGACACTGCCATCGTCGGATCCTTCCTTCTCGACACTGCTCCCGGAGCCTTGAATGCCGGCGCGGCATTCCTGTATGAACGGAACACCGGCGGCACGAACAAATGGGGAGAATTGCTTGAGCTCCGCAGTCCCACGCCCGCCACCGACGAACGCCTCGGGTATTCGGTCGCCATCGAAGGAGGCATCGCCCTCGTGGGAACGGACAGCCGCAGCTTGAATACGGGCGCCGGTTTCGTGCAGTGCTACGTGTGCGACCTCGGCACCAATAGCTGGCGCTTTACCGATACCCTCTTCCCTCCGAATAGGGCACTGCGCCCGGGATTCGGCTACAGCGTCGCCGTGGACGCGCAAGCGGTTGCGGTGGGGGCGCCTGCGGACAGCGTCAACGCCCTGAACCGTCTGAACGCGGGCGCGGTCTACGCGGCCCAATTGCAACTCCAAAACCCCAGCGCGTTCGATCTCTTCGTCCAATCCTGGCAAGCGGCGAATTTTCCGCAAATTCCGTCAGGCGCGCCGTACGGATCGGGACCGTGGGAATTGCACGCCGACCCCGACCACGACTCCCTGACGAATAGTGCCGAAATACTGATGGGAACAAATCCCAACCTAGCCAACCTCCCGAATGGCATTCGTCTCGTTCCCGCGCCCGGTGGCGGCGTTGACTTACTGTATGAACGGTCGAAAAACTTCCCCGTCGAGTTCGCCCACCCTGTGTGGTCGACGGATCTCGTCTGGTGGTCCAGGGGAGGTTTTGTCGAAACCATTGAGGCGGATCTCGGTTCCTCCGAGCTCATTCGGGCCACGCTCCCGAATGCAGGATCATCCAGGATATTCATGCGTGTCGAGATCGGCGCTCCCTAGCGGGAAGTACCCTAGGTGCGGGAGCGCCCCCTACCGGAGCCCCACAACTGACGCGATTTCGCACTTGTAGCATCCTTACGCCCGTTGGACTTTGTGGCCATGAAAAGAAACCACTCCCGGCAGGCATTCCCGTGCTGCGCTCTCTTCGTCGGTCTCCTCGTATTCGGCCGCGCGGCCCCCCTTGCCGGGTATACGGAGAATCCCGGAAACGAGGGCGATGGCGACCATATCATCGGGCCCGATTACGCGCTGGATCCGGATCTCACGGACAAGGGCAACCCCAAGGGACGGAACTTCGAGTTCACGATGAAGCTTGCCGACAGCAAGATCTTTCGTGGTGACGACCGCACGCTGGAGCCAAAAAAGAAGGCGGTGAGGAACGAGCGGAGGATCTTCGTCTATGTGCCCGCCGCCTACGAGGACGGCACCCAGGCTCCGCTTCTTGTCATCCACGACGGGCCAGGCCAACTCGGGCTCGTGCGCAACGCACTCGACAATCTCACGATTTCCAAGGATCCGAAACGTTCGTTGCCTGCCTTCATCGCGATTGCCGTCGAGAACGGGGGCAATGATGGCAAGAACAGCGAACGCGGCCTGGAATACGATACGATGTCCGACCGATTCGCGCGCTTCATCAATGACGAAGTCCTCCCCGCAGTGCTGAAGGATCCGGAGATCAGGAAGGCTTACCCCCGCATCGCCTTTACCGGGAATCCCTGGGGCAAGGCCGCCATGGGTTGCAGTTCGGGCGGGGCAGCGGCGCTGACCATGGGATGGTTCCGCCCCGATTTGTTCCGCCGGCTCATCACTTATTCCGGCACCTTCGTCGATCAGCAGGATGACGACGCACCCGAGGAGGCGGAGTATCCACTGGGCGCCTGGGACTACCATTCCGGCCTGAAGCTGATCGAAAACAGCAAGCCGAAGCCGCTGCGAATCTTCACCCACGTCTCCGCGAACGACAACGGGGCCAGCGCACCGGAGGATGGGCACCACAATTGGGTGATGGCAAACCAGCGCACCGCAGCAGCGCTGGCCTCGAAGGATTACCACTACCGGTTCGTCTTCAGCCGCGCCACGGGTCACTGTGATCGCCGCGTCTTCGAGCAGTCCCTCGCGGACACCCTGGTTTGGATGTGGCGAGGGTATCACGCCGATTGAGGCTCTCGCGTCTTGACGGGAACCAACCGTCCCCGCATAATCCGGGACATGACGAAACGGCGGCGAGCGTGGCTCGTCCCAAGCACGGCGTTGTCGCACCTGTTTCCGTAGGATCCGGGGAACATGCCGCCACTCCGGGGTTACCCCGGGGGAGTTCGATCACCTTACCATTCACAGCGCATGGGACGGAGGGCGAGACCTCGCCCATCCTCCCATGCCGGGAGAAGACGTTGGGCCGAAACACCCGCACCGCCGCCGTTTCGTTCATCCTTTCCCCCCTTCCCGTGCACCGTCCCACGAAACTTCACTTCGCCCGCGAACTGGCCCGCGCCTTCCTTGCGAAGAACCTCATAAAGACAGACATGTTGGCCATCGGCATGGAAGTAGTTTCCGGAAAAAAGCGCGCAAGCTGGATCCGAGGCGCCGTCGCGCGCGTCACCGCTCGTTTTCCCCCAGGCAGTTGTCCCAGTTCCTGGACCATTGGCCGGGAGATCCTCGAAGATCCGAAACTCGCCAGGGCACTCGGAAGGGATATCCACATTGCTCCGTGCCTGGGAATTTCCAGACAAATGACTCCCGCCAAAGGTTGCGCCGACTGGTTGGTTCCCCCCCTTCTGGATCATGCCGCCCTTGAGGCCTGGCTTCTGCTGAGTCCGGGGGAACTCGAGTGGTTTGCCGATCCCGGAAATTGGGCCCGTCACCTCCCCGCGCGCGATCCCCGCCTCCACTACCGCCATCGAACGCTCCCCAAAGCCTCCGGCGGCACCCGACTGATCGAGGCGCCGAAGGATCGCCTCCGCGTCCTCCAGCAGAGGATTCTCCACGGCATCCTCGAGCGCGTCCCACCTCACCCCGCCGCCACCGGTTTTCGCAAAGGAGCCTCGATCCTTGACTACGTGAGGCCGCACATCAGACGAAAAGTCATCGTCCACATCGATATCCGGCACTTTTTTCCGAGCATCGGAAAGGGGAGAATCGCCGGGCTCTTCCGCTGTGCCGGTTATCCCGAATCGGTGGCCGACTCCCTCGCGCTCCTCTGCCTCACCGCCACCCCGGAGTCGGTCTGCGCCACTCTCCCCTGGGCCGACGCCGCCCGCTTCCGGCAGCGCCATCTCCCCCAGGGAGCTCCGACTTCGCCTCTGCTCGCCAGTCTCGCCGCCTTTCACTTTGATCGCCGCCTCGCGGGACTCGCCACCGCGGCCGGAGCCCGCTACACCCGCTATGCCGACGACCTTGCCTTCTCCTGGCCCGCCGACAGTCGCCCGAATCCCACCGCCTTTGTCGCCCACGTCGGTGGGATCCTTGTCGAGGAAGGCTTCGAACCCCACCCACGCAAGACCCGCGTCCTCGGATGCGCCCAGTCCCAGCGCCTCACCGGCGTCATCATCAACGACCGCCCCAACATGGCGCGCAGGGAATACGACGTCCTCAAGGCCATCCTCCACAATGCCCGCCGCGACGGGCTCGCCGCCCAGAACCGCGGCAACCATCCCGATTTCCCCTCCCGCCTCCGTGGCCGCATCGCCTGGCTCACCCTACTGAATCCCGCCCGCGGCCAGAAACTCCTCCACCTCCTCGAATCACTCGCCCCGCCCCACTGAGTCTACGGTTTCGCCGCCGACCTGAAGGCATAGACGTTTCCGTCGCCACAGCCGATCACAAGCAGACCTTCGCCGATGGCGGGCGAAGACTTGACTTCCTCGCCGATCTCATAGCTCCACGTTTCCTCTCCCGTCTCGCACGAGATCCCATAGAGAAAACCATCGTCCGCGCCGAAATACACCTGTCCCCCGCTCACCACCGGCGAGCTGTCGATGGGATTGCGGGCCTTGAATTCCCATATCAGATCCCCGGTCTTCCGGTCGAGACGATAGAGGCGCTTGTCGCGCGAGGCCGTGAAAACCGACTCTTCCGTGACCGCCGGCGATGCGAAGTATTCGAAATCCCGTTCGCGAAAGAGCCAGAGCTTCTTCTTTTCCGCCACATCAAAGGCGGCGACCTCGTTCCCATAGGTCGCGATGTAGGCCTTGCCCTCCCGCACCGCAACGGTATTCGCGATATAGGCCCCGGCCTCGAAGGAGTCGATTTTTTTCCCCGTCCTCGCATCGACGGCGTGGAGGAAGCCATCGCAGCCTCCGAATAGAATCTTGTATCCGACAAGGCTTGGAGCGCCGTTCACATTGTTCTCGGTCTCGTATTTCCATTTCAGCTCGCCCGTTTTCAGGTTCACGCAATGGAGGAAGAAATCATAGCTCCCGACGAGGATGTAGGTCTCTCCGTCGTCGGGATTGGCGAAGACATTCGCCGCACCCATGATTTGGCCCTCCGTCTCGTATTTCCAAAGGAAGGAGCCGTCGCTCCGCTTGAGCGCGTACACGAAACCGTCCCCCGAGCCGAAAACAACGGCCTCGCCCGCAATGCAGCCGCTGGCCTCGATCCGATCCTTTGTCTCGTAGCGCCACGCCTCTTTGCCCGTCGCGAGGTCGATGGCATGGAAAATCCCACTGTGGGAACCGATGTAGGCGCGCCCGTCTGCAAGCACGGCCGTGGCGATGACCGTTTTGCCCGCCTCGAAGCTCCACGCAAGTTCCAGCGGAGCCAGAAGCGTTTCCTTGCTCACCCCCTGCATCTCGGCATCGCCGCGGAAAAGGGGCCAGGGAGAGACGGGGGCGGCGACGGTCGTCGCCTCCTCCGGCGAAGCCTCCTCGGCGCTGAGGGGAATGCCGCGTAGGAAGAGAACCAGAAAAGCGATAGCGGAAAAGGAGTTCGGGAGACGCATCTTGAAAACATAGGGGCGGACGGGTATTCTTCAATCGAGAAGCGATGCCCTCCCGACCGGATCCCTCCCCACTCCCCCCCTTCCCGCGAATCCATGGATATCCCCCACGACGACGACGATGACATTCCCGAAGACTTGCATTCCGATTACGAGGAGCG
>JAHEDC010000058.1 GCA_024641425.1 Verrucomicrobiales bacterium
TGTCCGAGGCGTTTCTCCAGATAAACGACACGCTTCGAGGTCTCGGCAAGACGTTCGGCGAGCAGCATGGCCACAAAGCGATACAGCACGGCGTAATACGCGTTCGTCTCCTCGCGCGAAAGCTTCTCCAGAAAATGGGGATCAATCTTCAGACAGTAGGCACGCCCGAGACAAGTGACCGTGGCACTCCGTTCCCTCCCGTTCAAAAGGGCGAGTTCGCCCAGCAACTCGCCGGCACCGTCGAGCCGGGCCACTTCCTGGCCGCCTTTCAAGACCGCCACTCGTCCGCGCAGGAGGATGTAGAGTTCCTTTCCCGGATCTCCCTCGCGGATGATGATGTCCCCCGCGTCGCACTCCAGGATCTTCGTGTTGCTCAGGATGCCATCGAGGCAGGCGCCGTCGAAGCCCGATAGGAACGAGATCCGCTCGATGCTGGGGGGCAGGTTGCCCGGTTCGTGGTTGTAGGGAATCTCGCGCATGGGTAATCAGGATTTACTTCCCGCCATCGTAGCCGCGCGCCCGTTCCACGGCAAGGAGAGAAAGCGGTGGGGTCCGCGCGTTCCTTTTTGAATTTGACCAATCGGGCAATCGGGAACAAAGTTGCCGCTCTCCACGTCCGGGGGAGGGATCGGCGTTCGCCTCTCGCACGTCCCCATCCCCTTGAAAACGAACAGGAAACGATGACACGGCATACCATTTCGGTTCTGGTCGAGAACAAGTTCGGGGTCCTCGCGAGGATCGCCGGCATGTTCAGCGGCCGGGGCTATAACATCCACACCCTCAATGTGGGCCCCAGCCACGATCCCGCGATCTCCCGGATGACCATCGTCGTCCGCGAGAAGGAGAACGTCCTCGATCAGATCATCAAGCAGCTCGACAAACTCGTCGACGTCATCGAGGTCATCGACTTCCGCGATGGCCAGAGCGTGAACCGCGAACTTGTCCTCATCCAGATCGCCGTGGACAAGTCCAGCCGCGCCGAAGCCATCGAGTTGTGCGACATCTTCCGCGCCAAGATCATCGACGTCAGCCCGAAGCAAATGACGATCGAGGTCACCGGCGACGAGGGCAAGGTCGGGAAGTTCATCGCCCTCATGGAGAACTTCGCGATCACCGCCCTCACCCGCACCGGCAAGATCGCCCTCCCGCGCATCCCCGACTAATTCCCCACTCTCTCCCGACCACCAAAGAAAACAAAACCATGGCAGCCAAGATTTACAGAGACAAAGACGCGGACATCCGCAACCTCACGAAGAAAACCGTCGCCGTCATCGGCTTCGGCTCCCAGGGCCACGCCCACGCGCTCAACCTCAAGGAGAGCAAGGTCAAGGTCCTCATCGGCCTTTACAAGGGCAGCAAGTCCCGCGCCGTCGCCCAGAAGCTCGGCTTCGAGGTCGTCGATACCGCCGAGGCCGTGAAGCGCGCCGATGTCATCTTCATGGCCGTCCCCGATACCAAGATCCCCGCCGTCTACGAGAAGGACGTCGCCCCGAACCTGACCAAGGGCAAGACCCTCCTCTTCAGCCACGGCTTCGCCATCCACTACAAGACGATCGTGCCTCCGGCCGACGTCAACGTCATCATGGTCGCCCCGAAGGGCCCCGGCCACATCGTCCGCCGCCAGTTCACCGAAGGCAAGGGCGTGCCCGCCCTCATCGCGATCTACCAGAACCCCGGCAAGGACGCGAAAAAGATCGCCCTCGCCTGGGCCAAGGGCGTCGGCGGAACCCGCGGCGGCGTCATTGAAACGACCTTCAAGGAGGAAACCGAGACCGACCTCTTCGGCGAGCAGACCGTCCTCTGCGGCGGCGTCAGCGCCCTCATCACCGCCGGCTACGAGACCCTCGTCGAGGCCGGCTACCAGCCCGAGATGGCCTACTTCGAGTGCCTCCACGAACTGAAGCTCATCGTCGACCTCATCAACGAGGCCGGCATCGCGGGCATGCGCTTCTCCATCTCCGAGACCGCCGAATACGGCGACGTCGCCGTCGGGCCGAAGATCGTCGACGCCGGCACCAAGAAGCGGATGAAGGCCGCGCTCAAACGCATCCAGAACGGGGCCTTCGCCCGCGAGTGGATCAAGGAGAACGAGGACGGCCAACCGAACTTCAAGCGCCTCCGCAAGGAAGGCGAGGCCCACGACATCGAGAAAGTCGGCGCCCGCCTCCGCGGCCTCATGCCCTGGATCAAGAAGCGCAGCATCAAGGGTAGCCAGGCTTCCTACTCCTGAGATTTCGATTTCCCCGCAACACGCGTGAAGCCGGGCTCAACCACCGGCATCACCTCGACACCTGAACCGGCCGCGTGCTTTTGTCGCGCGGCCGGTTTTTCGTGATCCCGCGTCTTCCCTTCAGAGGGAAAAGCGCTCGTCTTCCGTGATCCGGTAGCGGCTCCGCATCGTTTCGGGGTCCTCTGCATAGCGGCGCAGATGCTCACGCACGAATGGCGCGAACGCGTCCATCATCCGCCCCCAATCCGGCACGGCCTCCCGACGGCGCAAGGGAACTTCCGGGTAATCCGGCAGGTCGAGACCGAAGACATCGGCGGCGTCAGGCCGGGGAGCGTTCGCGAGAGGAGTCATGGCAGTCTTTCAAGATCCGCCCTCAAGCGGTCCAGGAGGGCAGCGTCCCCGTAACGTAGCACCAATTCCCGCGTGCGCTCGTCTGCGGGATCGATCTGGAAAAGGCGGAACAGATTCAGGATATCGCCCCAATCCTGGTTGTCGGCCCGCCGCTGGGGGCTCGTCACCGCCTTGAGCTTCATCGCGACGCAGTGCAGCGGCTCCGGCAGACGCGCGGTGGTCGAGGCGTCGAGGGTAACCGTTCGAGCCCTCGTGTCGAGCTTGCCCCAGGTGGCGTCATCGACCAGCATCAGGTCGAGTGGCGGCCGCTCCAAATCTAGGCCTTCGAACTGCTGGAACGCGTGGGTTCCATGAATGAAGCGGTAGCCGAGCCGTTCGAGCATCAGCCGCCACGCGAGCGCATCGCGCTCCGGAATGAGGAGGTCGATGTCTCGGGTGAGGCGTTCGACCCCGTAGAGCGTGACGCAGAGCCCCCCGATGATGAGGAACTCGCGCCCCTCGCGATTGGCCAGAGCCACCACGTCGATGAGGTGGTCCTTGAGCGATGGTGGCGGGTTCATAGGGAATCTGTCCGGGGTTCGCGCCCGGTTGTCCAGTCTGGAGTTGTCATTGCGCTCCGTGGCGACTGGCAATTGGAACCGGAGAGTGCTTCCCGCGGAGGGATCAGGAAGCGCAGCCTGAAGAGCAGCCAGGTCTCCTACTGCTGAGATTCGGATTTCCCCGGAACACGGAGGAGGTCGGGCGCAACCAGCGGAGACTCCTCGACCCCTGAATCGGCTTCGTGCTTTTGTCGCGCGACCGGTTTTTCGTTGGGGTCATTGGTTGGTTCCTTAAAACCAAGGGTGATTCCCTTCGTAGTAAAAACGTTCGCAAGGCCTTCGCGTGGATCGCTGCGGAGTAAGTGAGGGTGGTTTGTCAGGACGCGGAGAAGGCCGAGCCGCATCAGGGAGCCGGCAGCCCGCGCAACGCCTCGTCCCGGCGGGATCGGTCGGTGATCGAGCCGATCCAAGCCCTGGCGGCTGTCGGGTCGACATCTAGCAGCGCGTTGCCGTAGGCTTCCTGGATGAGGTCGGCGGAGGCGTCCTGTTCATGCTGGAGCAGCCAGTTCCCGACCGAATCAGGATCGCCGTCCACGCAGCGGCGCACACATTCCGACACCGCTTCGACCGACGCGCGGTCTGCGAGCTGCCGGTTCATCTCCAGCGCCAGCAGTGGTGTCTGCGAGACGAGCTGTCGGCTCGCCAGTGCCGCGAGGGAGGAGACATTGGCGTCTGATTCCGCCGCGGTGTGGTTCTGCGCGTGCCGGATCACCCACTCCGCGAGCGCATCCGGCGAGCTGCGGAGTTTTCTGTCGACGAGGGTATTGTCGAGATGGGAAAAATCGCCAGGCGGCTCCATGGCTTTCATACGTTCATACCAGACTTCGAGTCCTTCCTGTCCCGAGACTCGGCAAATGGTTCCCGCGATTAAGCGAATGTGCGGAAGATATGCGGCGTTTTCAGCCTTCAGGACAAAAGTGCTCGCGGCATCCGCATCGGTCCGCGACCAAGCCTGGATGACGGATTTTGACATGTCCGGATCGGACCGGAGGCCTTCATGTTCCTCCACGTATGCGAGCGCGGACTGCGGGTCGTCTTCCCCCCATCCCTGCAGAATCGAATAGGCGGCCTGGGACGATCTTCCGGAACTCCACAGGGTCGTGTCCGCCGTTTCCAGGAAGCGCATCGCATCCAGCGGTGCAAGCTCACCCCAGCGTTCGAAAAGCGTACGCCATTCCGTTTCGTGATCGTAACCCCGCCTGTCTTCTTCGGCCACGACCTGGGCGATCTCTGCGGCTTCCGCGGAGGTCACGGATTCGAGCAGGCGATAAAAGGCGTTTCTGCGGAACGAATCGTTTGGAGTTCGGAGTAACCGCACCGCACGTTTCGGCATTGGGATCCCCGAATTCATCCAGTATGGAAAGGATTCGAGCCGAGCGTCGGCCTTGTTCGTCGGAGGCGCAAGGACAGCCAGACTCTGTTCGGTAAGGGGGGAGGCTCAGGGCTGTCGGCGGTGTTCCCGATCTCGTCCGAATTCCGTTGAGGGATCAGCAAGGCGGTAGCAATCCTTGCTGCGTATGCGAGTATCCCAAAAAGAAAGAACCGGTAGCGCTTCATCTCTGCCTTGGTTTAATTGACCGCAAGGAAACTGCTTTCACGGCCCGTCGTCCCTTCCGCCGCCGCCGGGCCAGGGATGGAAGGGGTTCAGGGTGAGGAAGAGTAAAATTGGTTCACTTTCAGACTCTCTTCTTCGATTCAGCGTTTATGGCAAGGGTGATTTGGGGTGATCTGGCTTCCCAATCGGGTTCGGAATTCCGGAAGCAAGGATTTTCTCGGCAGCCGGACACGCGTAGGCGTTCCCGGCCGGTTCCGGAGTGGCAACAGGCGGGTAGAAAGCGGATCGGGTAAATTTAGGGTGATACCCGAATGGCACGGACTTAAGGTTGTTTCGGGACGTAAGCGTCCTCGAAAGCTATGCGACATTCAGCGCAAAGACGCGTCGGCGTTGTAGGGCGACCGCTCCGGTTGCCCTCTTGCGAAATCGAACGCCAGCTTGCACTTCCAAAGGCGTGCGACGCTGCGAACGCCTACCGCCGCCAAGAGAAAACTAAGGGTGACACCCTTTGTAGGAAAAACGTTGCGAGGGCAGCACCGTGAGGGTGGTGGTGGCATCCTGCCGCGATGGCTTTGGGAGGGACGGGGATTGGCGGCAGGATGGCGCCGCCACGGGCTCTGCAAAAAGCGGTGGCAATTCCCTCGATCCGCCGCCACTGTTCGGGCCACTTTTTTCCGAACCATGTCCCAGCAGAACAAGCCCGTCCAGACCGCCATCTCCCCGACCCGGGAGAAGGATTTCCCCGAATGGTACCAGCAGGTGATCAAGGCCGCCGATCTGGCGGAAAACGCGGACAACGTGCGCGGCTGCATGATCATCAAACCCTGGGGCTACGGCCTGTGGGAGCGCATCCAGGCGCAGCTCGACGCCTATTTCAAGGCGACGGGGCACAAGAACGCGTATTTCCCCCTGCTCATCCCGCTGAGCTATCTGGAGAAGGAAGCGGCGCATGTCGAGGGCTTCGCGAAGGAATGCGCGGTGGTCACGCACCACCGATTGGAGGTGGACGCCAAGGGGAAAATGGTGCCGACGGGCAAGCTGGCGGAGCCTTTCGTGATCCGGCCGACCTCGGAGACGATCATCGGGGCGGCCTTCGCGAAGTGGGTGCAGAGCTACCGCGACCTGCCCTTGCTCATCAACCAGTGGGCGAACGTGATGCGCTGGGAGATGCGCCCGCGCCTTTTCCTCCGCACGGCGGAATTCCTCTGGCAGGAAGGCCACACCGTCCACGAGACGCGCGAGGACGCGATCGCGGAGACGGAGCGGATGCTCGGGGTGTACGAGACCTTCGCGCGCGAGCATCTGGCCATCCCGGTGCTGACGGGGGAAAAGACGGAGAACGAGCGCTTCCCCGGCGCGGACATCACGTTGTGCATCGAGGCGATGGTGCAGGACCGGAAGGCGATCCAGGCGGGGACATCGCACTTTCTCGGGCAGAATTTCTCAAAGGCGTCGGGCATCTCGTTCGTGGGGCGCGACGGGACGAGCGAATTCGGCTGGACGACGAGCTGGGGCGTGAGCACGCGCCTGATCGGGACGCTGCTGATGGCGCACTCGGACGATGACGGGTTCGTCATCCCGCCGCGCGTGGCACCGACGCATGTCGTGATCCTGCCGGTGATCCCGAAGGAGGAGCTGCGCGAGTCCGTGATCGCCGCCGCCGAGGCGCTGGCCTCGGAGCTGGGCGTGGCCCATTTCCACGGCGACCGCGTGGTGGTCGAGGTCGACACGCGCGACTCGACGGGCGGGGCGAAGAACTGGGACTGGATCAAGAAGGGCGTGCCGGTTCGGGTGGAGATCGGCCCGCGCGACATCGAGAAGGGCACGGTGGCCGTGAGCCGCCGCGACCGCGGGCCGAAGGAGAAGGAATTCATCGAGCGCGCCGCCTTCATCGCCGACCTGACGAACATCCTCCAGGACATGCAGGACACCCTGCTCGCCCGCGCGACCGCGATGCGGGACGCGCACATGGTGGAGATCGATTCGAAGGAGGACTTCGAGGCTTTCTTCACGCCGAAGAACCCGAACAAGCCGGAAATCCACGGCGGTTTCGCCCTCTGCCACTGGGCCGGAAGCAACGAGGACGAGGAGCGCATCCAGAAGGATCTCAAGGTGACGATCCGCTGCATCCCCTTCGGCGACCAGTTCGCGGAGGAAGGCACCTGCTTCTACACCGGGAAGCCGAGCGCGCGGCGGGTGGTCTTCGCGAAGGCGTATTAGGCGCGGCGCACCATCCGGCGGTGGGGGATGCCAGCCTCGTCGAAGAGCGGACCTTCGGGGACGAAGCCGAGGTTTCCGTAGAAACCGAGGGCGCTGATCTGCCCGTGGAGGTAGAAGCCAGCGATGCCGAGCGACGTTCCGTGGTCGAGGAGGGCGCGCATGAGTGCGGTGCCGAGGCCGGTGCCGCGGAATTCCCGCAGAACGGCGACACGACCGATGTGGCCGTCGTCCATCATCCGCGCCGTGCCAACCGGACGGCCGCCGATTTCGGCGACGACATGATGGCAATGCGGATCCTCGCCATCGACTTCCAGTTCCTCCGGAACGTTCTGCTCGACGATGAAGACGGCGCGCCGGATCGAAAGGAGGACGAGCCCTTCGGTTTCCCAGTCGGCCCCGCGGATCACGATCTCACTCACCGAGCATCGCCTCCTCGTAGGCGCCCTCTCCGGTAAGGAAGGCGATGAGGTTCCGCGTCGCCTTCAGCGCCTGGCGAGGAACGCTCTCGTAGGTGCGGGAGCCGATGTGCGGGGTGACGAGCGCCTTCGGATGATGGAGGAGAGGGTGGTCGGCGGGAGGCGGTTCCTCGTCGAGGACGTCGGCGGCGTAGGCGGAGAGCTTCCCGGAATCGAGGGCGGTGAGGACGGCGGCGGTGTCGACGAGTTCGCCGCGCGAGGTGTTGACGACGATGGAGCCATCCTTCAGCAAGCCCAGGCGCTCCGCGTTGACGAGGTGGCGGGTGTCGTCGCCGAGCTTCGTGTGGAGGCTGACGATGTCGACCGCCTCGAAGAGGGTCTCGACGTTCCCGTGGCGCGTCACCTGGTGGGCGGCGCAGAATTCCGACGGCCAGTAGTTGCCGAAACCGTGGACTTCCATGTCGAAGCCGCGGGCGCGCCGGATGACTTCCTGCCCGATGCGGCCGAGGCCGATGACACCGATTTTCTTCCGCCACAGCTCGTGGCCGGTCATGCGTTTCCACTCGCCGGCGCGCGTCGCGTTGACGGAATCGACGAGATTCCGGACAAGGGCGAGGAGCAGGCAGAACGTGTGTTCGGCCACCGTCGTGTGGTTCACTCCGGGGGTGAAGAGGACGGGGACGCCGAATTCGGCGCAGGCGACGCGGTCGATCTTGTCGAGGCCTATCCCGTATTTGCTAAGCACTTTCAGCCGGGGAAGGGATTTCTCGAGGACGGCGCGGGTGATGCCGTCGTCACCGCAGAGGAAGCCGTCGAAATCGCCCGTCAGCTCGAGCATCCGGGTCTCGGAGAGAGGGCCACGTTCGCGGACGATCTCCCAACCGGTGCCTTCGAGGAGCGCGTGGTGGTCGCCGGGGGTGTCCTGGTAGGAAGTGGTGGAGAGGAGGATGCGCATTTCGTGGAATCGGTGGTTTGTTGAAGCGGGATTCGGGACTACTAATGCAGCCATGAATGAAGACAAGCCGCAAGAAAAGGTCGAACGCGAGTTCGGGCCGCAGCCGCTGGACGCGATCCTGGCCGAGCGCGGGCACTCGAACCACGCGCTGGTCGCGGTCTCGACCGAACACCTCACGCACAAGATGGTCGCAAAGGGCCGGAAGGGCCGCAAGCTGACGCGCAACGTGCAGAAGAAAATCGCCGCCGCACTCAACACCCTGGCCGCGAAAGATCCCGAACCCCGCGTCTACACGCCCGCCGATCTCTTCAACTACCACGGCGCGTGAGCGACGTCGATTTCCTCATCGTCGGCCAGGGACTCGCCGGCACCATTCTCGCCTGGCGGCTCCTGGAACGCGGCGCGTCCGTGCTCGTCGTGGATGAGGAGCAGAAGGTGACCTCATCGAAGGTCGCGGCCGGGATCATCAATCCGATCACGGGCAAGAAGCTGACGAAGAGCGCCGACGTCGACCGCTTCTGGCCGGTGGCGCGCGAATTCTACCGGGCGGTGGAGAAGCTCGCCGGTACCCGCTTTTTCCACGAGATCCCCGTCTGCCGCGTCCTCGCCTCCGAAGCCGAGGCTGTCCGCTGGGCCGAGCGGCGGAGCGATCCGGAGTACCAAGCCTGGTTCGCCGATCCCCAGCCGAAGCCGCTGTGCGATCCCGTCTTTGTCCCCACCCCCTACGGCGGCTTCCAGACCGAAGGCGGAGGATGGCTGGACACGCGTGCCTTCCTGCGCGCTTCCCGTGAACTGTTTTTGTCCCGCGGGGCCTACCGCCGGGCTTCCGTCGACGACGAGGAAGTGGAGTTCACGCCCACGGGCGCGCGCTGGCGGGAAGTGGGAGCGAGACGCGTCGTTTTCTGTCAGGGCCACCGCGCCCATCCGAGCCGCTATTTCAATTGGGTGCCCTTCCGGGCCGCCAAAGGCGAGATCCTCACCATCGCCTTCGACGCCCCCGATTTTCCGCGTGACCGCATTCTGAACCGAGGCACCTGGCTTCTGCCTGGCACTGACGGCACAACCTTCCGCGCCGGCTCCACCTATTCCTGGCACGCCCTCGACACCGTGCCGACCGCCGAGGGCCGCCGTCGCATCGAGGAAGGACTGCGCGCGCTCACTCCCCTGCCCTTCCGTGTTCTCGACCACGAGGCGGCGGTGCGCCCGATCATTCGCGAGAGCCGCGTTCTCATGGGCACCCACCCCGACCGGCCGACCCTCGCTTTCTTCAACGGCCTCGGTTCGAAGGGGGCCCTTGTCGCCCCCTTCCACGCCGAAATGCTCGTCCGGCACTTAATTGACAAAGCCGAGGTTGATCCCACCGCCGATCTCCGTAAGAATCTCTGACCGTCAGGAAAACCCGAAGCCCGAACGCCCGAATTGCCCCATCCCCGAATGTCTTTTCCCAAAGCGACCGAAATGGCCCACGAATTGGTGGCCAAACGAATCCGTAAGCGCAGCTGCGTCGTCGACGCGACCGCCGGCAACGGCCATGATACCGTTTTCCTCGCGGAACGGGTCGGGCCCACCGGCAAGGTCTTCGCCTTCGATATCCAGGAGGCCGCCATCGAAGCGACCCGGGTGCGGCTCGAGGAAGCCGGGCACGCCACCCAGGCCACCCTCAAGATGGAATCCCACGAGCACCTCGGCGCTCATCTCCCGAAGCGCCACCACGGTCACGTCCAGGCCATCATGTTCAACCTCGGTTATCTTCCCGGCGGCGACAAGTCGGTCACCACGCGCTGGGATTCGACCATGGCCGCCCTCCGCACCTCCCTCGAGTTGATCTCCGATTCCGGCATCATTACCGTCACCGCCTATCCCGGCCACCGCGAGGGCGGTGAGGAGGCCAACGCGATCGTCCAATTCGGACGCTGGCTCGATCCCCGCGAATACCGCGTCCTCCAGTACCATTTCCTCAACCTCACCAACGACCCGCCCTTCCTCGTCGCCATCGAGAGGGCGCCGGAATAGCCGCAACGCTGATCCATGGCGCGGCTCCTCCATCTGCTCACGAACAACTTCGCCGCCCTTACCGTCATCGGCACTGCTTGGGCGTGGTTTGTGCCCGCGCATTTCATCTGGTTCAAGGACCTCATCTCGCCCGGCCTCGGCGTCATCATGCTCGGGATGGGCATTACCCTGCGCTTCCAAGATTTCCGGAATGTCCTGACCCGCCCCGGTCCCGTCGCGATCGGCGTCGGCGCGCAGTTCCTCATCATGCCCGCCCTCGGCTTCGGGCTTGCGAAGCTCTTTCGGCTCGAACCCGAACTCGCCACGGGCCTCATCCTCGTCAGCTGCTGCCCCGGCGGCACGGCCTCGAACGTCATCGCCTACCTTGCCCGGGCCAATGTCGCCCTCTCCGTCCTCATGACGATGTGCTCGACTTTCGTCGCCATCTTCGCCACTCCCTTCCTCACCAAAATGCTCGCCGGCGCCTACATGCCCATCGGCGCCTGGGCCCTTTTCAAGTCCACGGTCACCGTCGTTCTCCTCCCCGTGGTCGCCGGGCTCCTCCTGAGCCGCTTTTTCCCGAAGACCGTCCGCCGCCTCCAGCCCGTCGCCCCGCTCGCCTCCGTCCTCGTCATCGTCCTCATCGTCGGTTGCATCGTCGCGCTGAGCAAGGAGCAGATCCTCGCCAACGCCGGCACCCTCCTCACCGTCGTCGGCCTGCTTCACGCCAGCGCTTTTTTTCTCGGCTACCTCTTCGCCAAGCTCTTCCGCTATCCCGAGGATTACTGCCGCACCCTCTCCATTGAAGTCGGCATGCAGAATTCCGGCCTTGGCGCCGCCCTCGCCAAGGCCCACCTCGGCGGGCTGACCCCCGTTCCGTCCGCCATTTCCGCGGTCTACCACTGCCTCATCGGCTCCCTTCTTGCCGGCCTCTGGCGCCTTCGCCCCCCTTCCCCGCGTTCCTGACTTCTCCCGCTTCGAGGAAAGGCAGCGCCGATTTCAGGACGAGGGCGTTCCCTCGCGCCACAGGCCCGGGGAAGCGGGATTTCCGAATTTGCCGGGAACCGCGACGGGATACGAAGGATCAGGACGGCTCAGGCTTGTTCCGGGACGGCTTGGACTCGGGAGGCGGCGCGGCGGCCATACGATGGAAGGTGTCGGGGACGGGGGCGGTGAAGGTGAGGCGCTTTCCGTGGTAGGGATGATCGAAAGCGAGCGTGTGGGAATGGAGGGCGAGGCGCTTGTTATCGCGGATCTTGCGCCCGTATTTCGAATCGCCGACGATCGGCCAGCCCTTGTCGGCGAGGTGGACGCGGATCTGGTTCTTCCGCCCGGTGAGGAGGCGGATCTCCAACAAGGTGCGGTCGCCAACCGTCTTGAGCACCTTGTATTGGGTGTGGGAAAGCCGGCCGCCATTCGAATCGCGGGTAGAGTACACCCGCAGGGCACTGTTTTCGACGAGGTAGCTGGAAATCGTGCCTTCCGACGGCTCGGGATGGCCTTCGACAAAGGCAAGATACGTCTTCTCGGCGGCTTGCCAGTTTTCCTGGAGAATGTGCTTCGCCTCCTCGGAACGGGCGAAGACGATGGCCCCGGAGGTGTCGCGGTCGAGCCGGTGGACGATGAAGACGCGCTCCCGGGACTTGTAGTTGCCCTTCCGCACGTAGTCCATGAGCGCGGCGTGGGCGGTGCGCCCCTGGTCGCGGCCGGTGCCGATGGTGAGCAGGCCGGCCGCCTTGTTCACGACCACGATGTCGCGGTCCTCGTAGAGGATTTCCATCCCGAGGGGACGGTGTTTTCCGCGACTGGAGCGTTTGCGTGGCACATCGGGAGCTTCGGTCTTGAGAGGCCATGCGGCAAGGCGCATCTGAAATCTTCCGGCGGACGGGTTGGCCGCCAATAATTTGCTGCAATCCAGGCCGCGCACGGCTATGGTAAAGGTCATTCCCCACCTTCTTGCGGAACCCTCGAAATGTTTGAATTCCTGATCGTCGCCGGAGTCGCCGTGTTCGCCTTGGCGTGCCGGACCTTCGTCCATCCCCTCCTCCGCAAGCTCGGAAACCTCGGCGTGCTCGCAGCCTCGTTCCTCGCCGCCTACTTTCTTGGCGGGAGCAGCATCGCGTGGGGCCTCGTCGGGGCCGCCTCGTGGTTCTTCCTCCCGTGGCTGGAGCTGCTGACCCGCATCCGGCACCTGCGCCTGCCGCTGGACAAGAAACTGCGTCACCGCCATCCTCCCTCGGCGGACACCTTCCCGCTCTTGCGCGAGTTCACCGGCGAGGTCGAGGACGAGGGCTTCACTTACGTCGAGGACAGCGGCTGGGACTGGGAGGAAACGAAGCAGTTCGTCCGCGTCTTCTACAACCCCGGCGAGCGCGCCCAGGCCGCCATCTACCTCAACGAGCAGAACAACATCGCCTTCGCCTACCTGAGCGTCTCCTCGCGGGGCAAGGACGGGAAGGTGTGGATGACGTGGAACTACCCCTTCGCCTACGCCATGAAGTTCAGCCCCGATCTCCAGGTGAACCGGGTAATGAACGCCCGTTCCTTCATGGAGCTTCTGGATTGCCACCACAGCTTCTTGCTGCGGAACGGCCTGCTCAACGAGGATCTGCGCGAACAGAATCCGGAGGCGCTCCAGGAGGACATGGAAAAAGACCTGCGCACCCAGATCAACCATAACCTCGACCAGGGCCTCATCCGGCTCTCCGGCCAAGGCACGTTCCGCTATTCTTGGCGCGGGCTCTTCTACCTCTGGTTCCAGTTCCTCAAGGACATGGTGCGCCTCTCCTGAATCCGGATGAAACTCGACGTCCCCCCCATCGACCAGATCGGCGTCGAGGAACGCGCCGCTTCCTTCCAGAAGCGCAGCCTCAAGGCCGCGACCAAACTCGCCGGCCTCAAGATGGCCGTCTCCATGATGGATCTAACGACGCTGGAGGGAGCGGACACACCGGGAAAAGTCCGCCACCTTTGCGCGAAGGCGCTCCATCCGATGCCTCCGCGCTTCGAATGCCCGCCCTGCGGCGCGGTCTGCGTCTACCCGAACCTCGTCCCCACCGCCCGCGAATGCCTCGCCGGCAGCAGCGTCCACATCGCCTCCGTCGCGACCTCCTTCCCCAGCGGACAGGTGCCGCTCAAGATCAAGCTCCTCGACGTCCGCTACGCTGTGGGCGAGGGCGCGGACGAGATCGACATGGTCATTGACCGCGGGGCTTTCCTCCGCGGCGACTACGCCCAGGTCGCGGACGAGATCGCCGCCGTGCGCGAGGCCTGCGGCGAGGCGCACTTGAAGGTCATCTTCGAAACCGGCGAGCTGCTCACCTACGACAACATCCGACGCGCTTCCGAGATCGGAATGCGTTCCGGCGCGCACTTCATCAAGACCTCCACCGGCAAGGTGCCCCGTGCCGCCACCCTGCCCGTCACCCTCGTCATGCTGGAAGCCCTCCGCGACTACTACCTCGAGACCGGCGTGCGGATCGGGATGAAGCCCGCCGGCGGCATCCGCACCTCCAAGGAGGCGCTCCACTACCTCGTGATGGTCAAGGAAACCCTCGGCGATGCCTGGCTCACCCCTGACCTTTTCCGCTTCGGCGCCAGCTCTCTCCTCACCGACGTGACAATGCAGATCGCGAAAATGGCCGACGGTGCCTACCAGAGCGCGGATTACTTCTCGCTGGCGTGAATTCCCTCCGGATGTTTGAACAGGAGGAAAGGGAGGGAACGAAGGGAGGAAGTTCGATTCCGTCAACGGGACGGCGGCCCCTTCCGAATCCTTCTCCCCTCCGTTTCCTCTGCTCCCTCCTGTTCCATTCCCCTTCCCGGTGGCGAAAATCCCGGATCGGGCGATACTAGGCGCGTGAATGCCACCCTTGAGAAACCGACCGCCTCCAACGCCCCCGCCGGCGAGCCGCTTTTGCGCGCCACCGGGCTCGCGCAGTCGTTCAAGATGGGCGCGACCGTGCTCGAAGTCCTGCGCGGGATCGATCTCACCGTGTTGCCAGGCGAGCGGGTCTTCCTCCAGGGCGCGTCGGGGGCGGGCAAGACGACCCTTCTCTATACCCTGGCCGGGCTGGAGCGGCCGAAGGCGGGCGAGGTCTGGCTCGGCGGGGAATCGCTCTACAAGGCCTCCGGCAACCGGCAGGCCGCGATCCGGAACCAGCGGATGGGTTACGTCTTCCAGGGCTATTGCCTCATGCCGGAGCTGAGCGCGCTGGAGAACGTCCTGCTCCCCGCCTTCATGGCGAGCAAGGACCGGGAAAAAGCCGCGCGCGCGTTGCTCGACCGGGTGGGCCTCGGCGGACGCCTCGACCACCGGCCGACGGAACTCTCCGGCGGCGAGCAGCAGCGGGTCGCCATCGCCCGCGCTCTCATCAACGATCCCGAGGTCGTTTTTGCCGACGAGCCGACGGGAAACCTCGACTCCGTGACGGGCGGCGAGGTCATGCAGGTGCTGCTTTCCATTGTTGCGGAACGGAAAAAAACACTGATGGTGGTGACCCACGATTCCCATGTGGCCGAGCTGGGCGACCGCATCCTGCACCTTGCCGACGGCCGGATCGTGGACTGATTCCCCTTTCCAATGAAGACCCGCGCCCGCTTCGGTGGCGCACCCCGATTTCCCAAACAGAATGAAGATATACATCGACGGCGAGTTCTACGAGAAGGCAGACGCGAAGATCTCGGTCTTCGACCATGGTCTGCTCTACGGCGACGGCATTTTCGAAGGCATCCGCTTCTACAACGGCCGCGTCTTCCGGCTCGACGAGCACATCCATCGTCTCTTCCTCTCCGCGAAGGCGATTCTGCTCGACATCGGGATGACCGCCGAAGCGATCATCGAGGCCGTGCTCGAAACGATCCGCCGGAACGGCCTCACCGACGGCTACGTCCGGCTCGTCGTCACCCGGGGCGAAGGCAGCCTCGGCCTCAATCCCTACCTTTGCCCGAAGGCCTCGGTTATCGTCATCGCCTCGACGATCCAGCTCTACGCGGAGGAGAAATACACGAACGGCCTCATCCTCGCGACCTGCTCGACCCGTCGCCCCGCGCCCGCCGCGCTGAGCCCGGCCGTGAAGTCGCTCAACTATCTGAACAACGTCATGGCCAAGGTCGAGGCCATCGCCGCCGGGGCCGAGGAAGGCCTCATGCTCAACGAGCAGGGCTACGTGGCCGAATGCACGGGCGACAACATCTTCCTCGTCACCAAGGGCGTCATCTCCACCCCGCCGGTCTCCGCCGGTTCGCTCGACGGCATCACCCGCGAGGTCATGTTCGAGATCGCCGCCGAGTTCGGGATCCCCCTCGTCGAGCAGGACATGACCCGCTACGAGGTCTACACCGCCGACGAGTGCTTCCTCACCGGCACGGCGGCCGAGGTCATCCCGGCGGTGGTCGTCGACCGCCGAAACATCGGCGACGGCAAGCCGGGCCCGATCACCCTGCGCTTCATCGAGCGCTTCCGCGAAATCGTCGCCACGACCGGCACCCCGATCTGACCGCTCCGCATTCCTTTTGAAGAAGAACTTCAGCCTCTTCCTCGCCCTCCGCTACCTGCAGCCGCGAGGCACTGCCGTCTCCATCATCACGCTCATCTCGCTGGCGGGGGTCACCCTCGGCGTGGGCGTTCTCGTCGTCGTCATCGCCGTGATGACCGGCTTCGAGATCAAGATCAAGGAGACGATCCTCGGGATGGAACCCCACATCAGCCTGAACCTCGCCGGCGAGGGCTTCGCCATCGGCCGGATGGAGGAGGACGAGGCCCTGGAAAGCGGACTGCTTCCCTCCCGCTGGGACAAGGTAAGGGAGAAATTCCAGGGCCTTGGGAATGTCGCGGCGGTCTATCCCTTCGTCGAAGGCGCGGTTCTCATCGAGGTCGATGTGAACGGGGAGAAACGCCGCCGCGCCCAGATGATGCGTGGCGTCTACCTTGGAGACGAGGCACAGAATGCGCAGTTGCGGAAGCTCATGATCGATGGAATGGAGCCCGACCTCGATGGAGACAAGGTCATCATCAGCAAGCAGTTGGGGCGCACGATGGGATTGAGGCTCGGCGACATCATCACGCTCGTATCCTCGAAGAACGTCGAGGAACTCCTCAATGCCGTCGAGGAGATCAACGAGGACGACACCATCGGCACCGAGGCGAAGGGCGGGGCGATCTCGGACAAGATCAAGCAGCTCGTCGTTCCGACGGAGCTCGAGGTCAGTGGCTTCTTCGATTCTCCATGGTTCGCCGAGGTCGTCGTCGTTCCGCTGGAAATCGCGCAGGATGTCTACTCCCTGGGCCCGAACGTTCACGGGCTGGACGTGCAACTGACCGATGCCTACCGGGCGGACGAGATCCTGAGGAAATTCAACGACGCGGATGAGATCCCGCCCTACTGGATCGGCAGCACCTGGATCGAGCGGAACGCGGACAAGTTCGCGGCCATCCGCAACGAGCGGGCGATGCTCTACTTCGTCCTTTTCTTCATCGTCCTCGTCGCGGCCTTCAGCATCATGAACACGATGATCACGGTGACGGTGCAGAAGCGCCGCGAGATCGGCGTCATGAAGGCGCTCGGGGCAAAGGAAAGCCAGATCATCTGGGTCTTCCTCGCACAGGGAATGATCGTGGGCGTCGTCGGGACTCTCTCAGGCCTTGGCTTGGGGGCCCTTGTCGTTCACTACCGGAACGAGGTGCGCGCCTTCTTCGCCGCCACATTCAACCGTGAAATCTTCCCCGAAGCCGTTTATGGTGTGACCGAGATCCCGGCCAAAATCGTAGGGACTGATGTGGCGATCATCGCAGTGGGAGCTTTCCTTCTGTGCTCGCTCGCCGCCCTCGTTCCCGCGATGGTGGCCGCGCGACTGGACGCGGCGAAAGCGCTGCGCGACTGACCGCCCTCTCCCAAGAACATGCAAGGCATCTACCTCATCGAAAACGGCCAAAAGGCCGGTCCTTTCACCCTCTGGCAATTGCGCGAGAAGATGCGCGGGGGCGACGTGACCCGCGACACCCTCGCCTGGGAGCCCGGTATGACGAATTGGGCGCCCGCCGGGGAGATCGGCTCCGTCCGTTTCGAATTCGAGCGCGTGGAAGCGGTTTCGGATCCCCACACGGAAACCGAGACGAAGAAGTCCGCCGTCACCGAACTCACCGAACCCACCGACGCGGCGGCCAAGGCCAATGCCAATGTCACCGCCAATCCCCGTGCCGCCAAGGCTATCGCCTCCCTCCCCGCCCCGCGTCCGTGGCGGCGATTCTGGGCGCGGATCATCGACATGGGCCTGGTGAACCTTTCCGCCATCATCATCGGCGTCGCTTCCGGCGCGATGACACCCTTGGAGGCCTACCGTCCCTCGCTCGGATTCATCCTCACCCTTCCGGTCGCCTGGATTTTCCTCGAATCCAGCTTCCTTATGGCGCTCGGAACGACTCCCGGAAAGTTCCTCCTCGGCATCCGCGTTCGCTCGGCTGACGGAGCGCGGCAGCTCCCTTTGCGGAGGGCGCTTGGACGCTCGTTCATGGTGTGGTGGCGCGGCTACGGCCTCGGACTCACGATCCCGATGGTGCTGACCTGCACCTTCTCCCATTTCGTCCTCAAGACCACCCGCACCACTCCGTGGGACGTCACCTACGGAACCGAAGTCTCTTACGAAAGCATCAAACCCTGGCGGATGGTCGTGCTCGCTTTCCTTTTCCTTGGCCTCTTCCAGCTCCTCTACTCCTTCGCCGGCATGCCGCCGAAGATGTTCTGAAAGGGAAAGCGGAGCTTGACGGAAGGCGGACGCGTTTCCAACATCACGCTCCATGCCTGATTCCGAATTCGTCCCCATCCCCGAACCGAGCCTCGGCCTCGTCCTGCACGCGCACCTTCCCGCCGTGCCCTCCGGCGAACCCGATGCCCCCGAGGCCGTCTGGTTCTACCGCGTCCTGGCCGAGAGCTACATTCCGGTGCTGAAAAGGCTCGCCCGGCTCGCTCTCGAAGGCGTTCCCTTTCGTGTCGCGATGCACTGGTCCCCCGTCGTCCAATGTGCCCTCGGTGATGCCCGCGTGCACCAGGGCTTCATCACGTGGTTGGAAGACGAAATCGACATCAGGGGAGGGGAAACCCGAGCACGGCGGATCGAGATCCTCAAGACCTTCACCCATGACTGGAAGAAAGACGTCCCGGCCCAATGGAAAGCCCTCGCGGCCTCCGGGCATGTCGAAACGATGGCCGGCTGCGCGACCCACGCCTTCCTTCCGCTCCTTTCGCACCACCCGGACTTCCTTCGCGCCCAGCTCGCTCTCGGTCGTGCCGAGGCACCGGACGCCCCGGGCTTCTGGCTCCCCGAAGCGGCGTGCTCGCCATCGGTGGCCGCCGCCGTGCAAGCCGCCGGAGCCCGCTGGACGGTGCTCGACGATGCCTCACCCGCTCCTTTCCTCACCCCGGAGGGCCTCGTTGCTTTTCCCGTCGCGCGGCCCCTCAGCGTCCTTCTCGCCGAGCCGCCGAGCACGGATGCGGCTGATTTCGTCTCCGCCGTCAAGGGATTCTCCGTCCTCCCCCTCGAGATCGAAACCCTCGGCCACTGCTGGCCCGGAGGCATCGACTTCCTGGAAGCTCTCCTCCGGAACGCCCACACGCGCACGCCCACCGACTTCCTCGCCGACAGCCCGCCGTTGCCGCTTCAACCGCTTCCCGCCCTCACTCCCGTGGACGACGGTGCCTTCGCCGAGACCTGGCTCAACCGGCGTACCGCCTGGCTCTACCCCGAGATCGCCGAGACCGCCCGCGCCTGGTCCGCGTCCGCCCGCGCGGCCAGTCCCGAGATTCCCCGCGTCTCCAGTGCCCTTGCCCAGGCCGCGCGCGAGTTCCTCCTCTGCCAGTTTTCCGATTGGCCCCTCTTCATTACCGCCGATCCCGAAGGCCTTGGAATTATCGCCGAGACCCGCCTCCGCGAACACCTCCGCGCCGCCCGCGATCTCACCGAGCAGGCCTTGGCCGGGAATGTTTCCGAGCACTTCCTCGCCTCCCGCGAATCGGCCCACTCCCTCTTCCCGCGCCTCGATTGGCGCGCTCTTCGCGATGCCGTTTAATCGCCGATTCAGCCTGATTCCTACGCCCCGGCACCCTTGAAATTCGTTCCCTATGCCCACCAACATC
>JAHEDC010000474.1 GCA_024641425.1 Verrucomicrobiales bacterium
CAAATTTTTTTCAGAAAAATGGGGATGAAGAGGCGGGCGTATCCTCTCGTATGGGGCGCGCGGGAAGTGGCGTTTTGGAGCGTGCATCCCGCGTCGCTTCCCGGTATGTTCCGGATCGAACTCCTGGAAATCCTTCACCCCGCGATTATGATCACGACCCGAAAACAACTTCTTTCCCTCTGCCTCGTTTCCGTCGCCTTCAGTTCCGGAGGCCTCGCTTCGGCCGCCGAAACCGTAAAGGTTTTCATTCTTGCGGGCCAGTCGAACATGGAGGGAAAAGTGCAGAGCAAGCTCATGGAGTTCCAGGCGAAGGATGCGAAGACGAAGGATCTTTTCGTTCACCTCCGGAAGGACGACCAGTGGATTACGCGCGATGATGTGATGATCAAGTTTCTCGGCGAGCACGGGGGGCTGACCGTCGGGTATGGATCCGGAGACCGCACTGGCGTCGAACTGGAGTTCGGCAATGTGATCGGCGACCATTTCGATGAGCCCGTGCTCCTGATCAAGGCAGCCTGGGGAGGGCACTCGCTCGTGAAGCTCTTCCGTTCGCCCTCGGCGGGTTTGCCCGCGAAGGAAAAGCTTGATGAGGAGCTTGCGAACGCGCGGAAGCGGGTCACGGAAAACAACGAGAAGCACAAGAAAAGCGAGCCCCTGCCGACAATGGAGGACATGACCTCCGAGTATGGAAGTTCCTACCGCAACATGCTGAAGGAGGTCGAGGACACTTTCGCGAATTACGAAACCCTCTTCCCGTCGCTGAAGGGCAGGAAACTGGAGATCGCGGGCTTCGTCTGGTTTCAGGGATGGAACGATCAGTATGGGGGTGCGGAGGCGGAATACGAATCAAACATGAAGCACTTCATCGAGGATGTGCGGAAGGATCTGAAGGCGCCCGACATGCCCTTCGTCATCGGCGTCATGGGCCAGAATGGTTCGAAGCCGGCCCAAGGTCCGATGTTGACGATTCAGGAGGCGCAACGGGCGATGGAGAAGGTTCCGGAATTTGAGGGGAACGTGAAGGCCGTCCGCACGGATGTTCTGATCGATAAGGCGGCGGAGGAACTCTATCCGACCTGGAAGGACAACGTCGAGCAGTGGGAGAAAACCGGTTCCGATCACGGCTACCACTATCTCGGAAGCGCGATCTGGCACCTCCGCATGGGGGAGGCCTTCGCCAAGGCGATGCTGGAGATGATGAAGTAACGCTCCCCCGAAGTATCACATGGCTTCCTCGAAACGCTTCTTTCCCTTCGGGCTCGTTCTTTTCGCCCAGGGACTCGTCGCGGGTGCGGATGATCGACCGCTTCCCTCGGTGAAGCACATGATCGACACGCACATCCACCTTTACGACACGACACGCGAGAAGGGCGTCCCGTGGCCACCGGAGAACGACGCGGTGCTCTACAAGCCGCACCTGCCGGCGGAGTTCAAGGCGGTCTCGGAGCCGACCGGTTTGACGGGGGTGGTGGTCGTCGAGGCCAGCGAGCGGCTCGAGGACAACCGATGGGTGCTCGATCTCGTTGCGGGCGACGACTACTTCGTCGCGTTCGTCGGAAACATCGACCCGTATCGCGAGGATTTTGAAGCGCAGCTCATGCGCTTGAGGAAGGACCCGCGCTTCGTCGGGGTTCGAGCCAGAAACGGAAGCGATGCCAAGCCCGTCGATTACCATGACGCCAAAGTGCTGGAAAGCTTCCGTACGCTTGCAAGGCATGGTTTGTCGCTGGACATTCTGGCGAATGGCGGCGGTGTCGAGGCCGTTCGACAGGTGGATCGCCTCGCCCGGGAAATTCCGGATCTTCACATCATCGTCGATCATGTTCTCGGCTACGATATCGACGGAAAACCCGTCGATCCGGAGTGGGTGGCGGCGGTGGAGAAACTCGGGGAGAACCGGAACGTCTGGTGCAAGGTGTCGGGACTCTATCAGCGCAGCATCCCCCAGCCTGCGCCCCATGCCATCGACCACTATCGGGGTGTTCTCGACGTCCTTTGGGCGAACCTCGGGCCAAAGCGTCTCGTTTTCGGAAGCAATTGGCCGTGCACGAAAAACAGCGGCGATTACGCGAGTTTTGTCCGGCTCGTGAACGAGTATTTCTCCGGGAAGGGACAGGACGCCTGCGAACACTACTTCTGGAAGAATGGGGCGGAAGCCTACCGGCTGAAGCTCGACTGATTCACGATCGACTTCAGGGGTTCCCTTGCATTTCTCGCTCTTCTCCCACTCGATCTCTCCTGGGGGAACGAGGCGGATCCTACGTTCCTTGGCACCGGGGACGCTGATGGTTTCGGCGAGGAATCCGTGGAGCCCGTCGAGGGTTACGCACGCTTGATCGGCAACGAAAGCAGAGAGGCGACGATCGCATTCCGCGCACGGCATTTGCGCCATTTCAGTCCGCTTGGGCGGACGTGGGCCGCCCGCCTCGCCTTTCCGATATTCGCGAGGGGCGGCCCCGGATCGAAAACTTCGCGAACCCTGAGAAATGGTATCTTCGGAAGGCGGCGTTCCTGGGGCAGCCCACCGAACGGTGATGATCCGCAACCACTTCAACCCAGAAGTGTTCGACCTCGTCGTCAAGGATTTCGGTGCTTGGCTCCGGATCAGCGAGCCTTGCTGCCGGCACGGCGTCTGGCTCATCAGTCGCAGGCTCTGGCAGCCCGGAGTTCTCACGGTGCTTTCTGGGTTGGGCGACGAGGGTGCACCCATCGCCGACGAGCTCGAGAGAATCCTCGCTCGCCATGTTACCTTCGACAAGGTGCGGATCGGTGGCGATGCCAAAGATCTCAGGGGACGGATTGCCGACACCGCCGAAGGCGGGGAGGCAAAGGTAGGGGCCGTGAGGTAAGCCTCGCGGTTTCAACCATTTCGTTCGGTTCTCCTCCACGAGCAGAAGGGCCGACAGGGCGCGAAGACGTGTTGGCTTTACCGGCTTTCGGCCGGGGATCCGCACTTCGTGTTCGTTCCAAGTCGGTGGAAGGGTCGAACCGGTCGCGCCCGCGGTTCCAAATCGGGGATGCGGGGAGGGGAAGTTCCTGCTAGCATATAGGGTATGTCTTTGCCTTTTCCCCGCCTCCTTCTGTCGTTCGCTGTTGTCTTCGTCTCGACGACTTGCCCGCAGGTGTCGGCGGCGGAAAAGCTCGGCTACAACCGGGATGTCCGCCCGATTCTTTCCGATCGCTGCTACAAATGCCACGGACCGGACAAGAAGACCCGCGAGGGGGAACTGAGCCTGAACAATCCCGAGGACGTCCTTCGTCCTCGGAAAGACGGGGCCGTGGTGGTACCGTGGAAACCGGAGGAAAGCGCGTTGGTGGACCGCATCTCGACAATGGATCCGGACGACCGGATGCCACCGCCGGATTCGGGGTTGGAACTGACGGCGGCGGAGAAGGAAACGTTGCGCCGCTGGGTGGCCGAAGGGGGGGAATTCGAGCCGCACTGGTCGTTCATCGCCCCGAAGAAAGCCCCACTGCCCAAGATTTCCAATACAGCGTGGCCGCGCCATCCGGTCGATCATTTCATCCTCGCGCGGCTTGAGAAGCAGGGATTGAAGCCTTCGCCAGAGGCGGATCTCCGTACCCTCATCCGAAGGGCGACCTACGATCTCACCGGCCTGCCACCGACGCGGGAGGAGATCGCCGCCTTCCTCGCGGACACGTCGCCCGACGCCTACGAGAAGGTCGTCGACCGCTTGCTTGCCTCTCCGCGTTTCGGTGAACGCATGGCGGTGGATTGGCTGGATGTCGCGCGCTACGCGGACACGAACGGCTACCAGTACGATCTTCCCCGCACGATGTGGCGCTGGCGGGATTGGGTTATCGGCGCCTTCAACCGGAACCTGGCCTACGACCAGTTCGCCACCGAGCAGCTCGCCGGGGATTTGCTTCCGGACGCGACGCTGGAACAGAAGATCGCGACCGGTTTCAACCGAAACCATCCCTTCACCATCGAAGGCGGAGTCATCGACGAGGAATATCGCGTTCAGTATGTTTCGGACCGCGTGATGACAATGGGTTTCGCTTTCCTCGGGCTCACCTTCGATTGCTCGAAGTGCCACGATCACAAGTTCGACCCTCTCACCCAGAAGGATTACTATTCGATGTTTGCGTTCTTCAACAACGTGCCGGAGAACGGTTTCAACGGGGGCAAACCCGTCGTGGCGCCACCCGCCATTCCTGCCCCGACGGCGGAGCAAAGCGCGAGGCTGGAGGCGATCGGTGTCGAACTGGCGGAAGTGGAATCAAGATTGACGGTGGCGGAAAGGGGAGCCGACGCGGCGCAGCGCGAGTGGGAAACATCGCTTCGTGGTGCGGGAAAGCCAGCGCTCATGGTCTGGGAAGCGCTGAAACCATTGACCGCGACGTCGGCGAACGGAACGACGCTTCTTATCCGAGCCGACCGATCGGTGCTCGCCATGGGATCGAATCCAGCGACGGAGGTCATGGACTTCGCCTTCGAGACACCGCTGGCGAGGATCACCGGCCTGCGATTCGAGGCTCTCACCGATCCAGCGCTCCCCGGCAACGGTCCCGGGCGATTCAGCAATGGGAACGCGGTCCTGACCGGATTCGAGGTGATGGCCGAAAGTGTCAGGGACCCGAAGCAGACGGCGAAGGTGAAGCTGGTCGACGCCGTGGCCGACCATTCGCAAGAGGGCTACGATATCCGGCTTGCCATTGATGCGAATGCCAACTCAGGGTGGGCCGTCGATGGCAACACCAAACATGAGAACCGGTGCGCGGTCTTCGTCGCAGATGCGCCCTTTGGCTTCGTCGGCGGCACGCGCCTGAAAGTGCGCCTGCGCTACGAATCCCCCCATGCGCAGCACGTCTTCGGCGCGGTGCGCTTCGCCGCCACGGGTGCGGCCGACCCGGCTTCCGCGCTTACGGAAACGTTCGATGCCGGAGCGCTGGCCGCGAAGCTTGAGACTGCTCGGACGGCAGAGGAATCCCAGTGGCTGCGCGATACGTTCCGCAAGCGTTACTGGAAGGAGGGGGCCGGACTTCAGCGGAAGCTGGACGCGCTTCGATCCGAG
>JAHEDC010000475.1 GCA_024641425.1 Verrucomicrobiales bacterium
CGACGTCCCGCCGACAAATACGATCTTGTCCTTGAAGACCGCCCCGCCCTTAAAGCTCTTCTCCCAATCGTAGTCGACGAACACCGAGTAGAACGGCTTTGGATCGTAGATGGCGATATCCGAGGTGAAGTCAGGGTAATGCAGATGCCGCGGCTCGTCGGGATTCGGCCATTTCGCCTCCTCGCCCAATTGCTTCAACGCCGCCATCGCCAGCGAGTGATACTCCGGAGCGTCGACGTGATCGACGAGTCGCAGCCCCGCCACGGCCTGGCGCACCACCCCGTCGCTGTCGGGGAAAAAATTCACGAAACCCACGCGCGGATCGTCAACACCCTGCCAGTCGATGATGCTCTCCGGCGGCGTATTCATCATCCGCTGCCGGATGAGACCGGCCGCGTTTTCATTTGCCGAGGATCCCCCCCTTGCGACATCAAGGCCGCAGCCGATGACGACCCGGTCGGGAAATTCCTCCATGACCGCCTTGAAGGCCGCATCCTCCTCCGGCACCGCTCCTTCCTGAAGAAAAAGCATATCGAAGACCACGAGCCGCGCGCCGGCCCCGAGAAGCTTCCTCACCAACGACGCGTAGACCGAGCGGGGAAACGGATACCCGAAACTCATCCCATCCAGTTCCGGCGAGGCCATGACCACGTCCTCGTCGAGGATATCCAGCACCTTCAAGGATTCGTCATCGATACCCAGAAGGACGAGCCGAGGGTCGACCTTCGCCTTCCTGCGATAGGACGTGACGGTATCGGCGCTCTCCAACTCCCACCCGTTCAATTTGTCCGTGTAAGGAAAAAAGGCCCACAGCAGAGCTAATCCGAGGGCGATCAACCCATTGGCTTTCAAAAATCTCCGTCGATCGGAACCGGTTTTGAGCGCGGATTTTCCCATTTCTGCTTATCCTGCTCCAACGATCCACCCGAGACAAGCCTCAAGAGCCGGTCGCTCCGTTGCCCCCTTTTGGTGTTGGCTCCTCCTTGACTCAATTTTCGTGCTTGCCTTCGAACGCCGATTCTGGCAGAAACCCTTTGAATAAATTCCGTTTTGGTAAACCTATCTAAAGGAACCAACCAACCACACAATCTATGGAGGCCCAGAAATTTCTCGCCGCGTGCGCTGCAGGCATCTTCTTTCCCATCGCCGGAGCTCACGCGCAGGGAGCTCCCGAGCGTGTCGCGGACGGCGCCCTCGACACGGCCGCTTCGGCAGCCGCGCTTGCCTACCGGCTCGATGCGGGCGGGCAGGCCCACGCGCCCCAGACGCCCGGTGACTCCGATCTCGGCGACCAGGTGGTCCTTATCCCGAACTACACCTACGAACCCTTTTCCATCTATTCGAACCTCGAGGGCGAATACACCTCGAATGCCGCACTGACCGACACCGACGCCCTCGATGACTTCATCTATCGTGCGGAAGTCGGAGGCTCCTACGTCCCGCATCTGATGGGCAATCTTTACGGCCAGCTCAGCGCCAGCTACGAGTTCTACCGCTACGATAAGAACAGCCAGCTGGACTTCGACAACCTCGAGGCAGGGGCCGGCCTCATCCACGTCTTCCGGAAGCTCAGCGACCTCTCGGTCTGGGGGCGGTATGAATACAATCGGATCACCAGCGGCCGGGGCCATGATGAGCTCTACGCCAACCACGGCCTCGAACTCGGATTCTTCGTTCCCGTTTCCCTTACCGCCCACCAGAACGTCTACCTGAGCCAGATCTCGAACTTCAGCCTCAGCGCGGAGCCCGGATTCGCCCAGTTCAACGAATACAATTTCATTGTCGGCCACGAACTCCTTGCCACCGAGGAACTTTCCCTCCGCTCCTACTACCAGTTTTCCGTTCACGATTACAACGACACGGGACGCACCGACCTTACAAGCACGGTGGGCCTTTCAGCCCGCTACGAATTCTGCCCCACCGCCGCGCTTACGCTCTCGGGCTCCTACGCGCTCAATGACTCCGACGCCGTCGGTGGCGATTACGAAGTCGGCACCATCGGGGCGATCCTCGGACTTACCATCACTTTCTAAGACCCCAGTTACCCGCTGAAACCATGAAGTCCATGAACCGCTCCCTTCTCGTCGCTACCCTCGCCTTGGCGAATGTCGTCCCCGCAGCGCAGGCGGCGAAGAAATTCACTCGTGCCGAGGTCACGAAAATCGTCAACGAAGTGAGTCTCCTCCTCGCCAACCAGACCTCAACGCAGGCCTCGATCGGCACAGTGGTTCAGGGCAGCAATGCCGTGCAAACGGGCAACCGCTCCCGCTCGGAGCTGATGTTCCCGGATGAATCCGTCGTCCGCCTCGGTTCGAATAGTGTCTTTAGCTTCGACGAGGGCAAGCGCGACCTGAACCTCAACCAAGGCACCATGCTCCTTCAGGCCCCGAAATTCCACGGGAAAACGCAGATCACCACCGCGGCCGTGACCGCCGCTATCACGGGGACGACGATCATGATCGAATACGTGCCTCCCGTCTTCGACAAGGTCGGCAAACTCGTGAAGCCCGGCGTGGTCAAGCTCATCGTCATCGAGGGCCATCTCGAATTCTCCCTCGTCGTCAATCCCCGCAAGAAGATGCGTCTGGGACCCGGCGAGATGGCGATTGTCAGCACCACGGACATCGATCTTCCCGCCGCCCCGCTGGTCATCGACCTGAAACGCATGGTGAAGACCTCGCTCCTCATGGACGGAGGCATGGGCCCCTTGCCCGACATCAAGCGGATCAACGAGGAGATCGCCGACCAGACAGGCGATAAGGAAGCGGCCCGTCTGCTCACCTACAGGAGCGTTGATGTCGACAAGGTTCCCCCCACCGGAACCTCGGGACTCGACACCGTTCGGAAATCGCGGCTCTTCGTCAACAACGCCCCCCCGACAGCTCCGATGTTGACCCTAGCGCCTCCCATGGTCCGCCAACCCAGGAACAATCCTCGGCCCTTTGTTCCGGCACCGGTGATACCCACTCCCCCGAACTGCGTCGACATCAGCGGCCCCCTCCCCGAAGAATGCATCGACATCATCAATGGGGGAATCATCGGCAACTCCGGCGAATGATTTCCCGCCTCCCCGTAGAGCTCGGCCCAGCTGCACGCCCGACATGATCAGACTCCTTCCCCTCACGATTCTCGTCTCCGCGCTCGTTGGCATGCTTCCCGCAGCACGCGGCTCGGTCAATGTCTTCCTCAATGGCGACTTTGAGACCGGATTTCTCGGTCCTTCCTACGAAGATCGGACGCCCCAGTTGGGTGTCTCCCCGTGGACCATCGTCACCGCAAGTTCCCTGATGGGTTCTTTCGATCCGGGGGAATTCAGTGCCCTCGCCGCCGGCGATACCGAACTTCGCCAGGACTTCTTCTCCTTCGCCGACGATATCGTGGACATTGGCGAGGATATTTCCGCTGCAGGCGGCGCGGCTTTCGGAGGTCAGGTAACCCATATTTCCTTTTGGGTCGCCCATCCCGATCCTCCCGCCTCCAAGATTCTCGTCACCCTCTTCTACGATGACGGTTCCTCGATCGCGCAGGAATACCAGACCACCACCACCGGATGGGAGTTCTTCGACATCACCACCCAACACGATCCCCTCGGGGATCTAACGGGTATTTCCTTTTTCGGCAATGTCTCGGGGCGTACCTTCCTCGATGACATCCAGGTTCTCGTCTCCATTCCCGAGCCCGCTTCCGTCACCCTTCTCCTTGCCGCCATTGGCGCCGTTCTCCTCGTCCGTCGCCGCTCGGGGCATTGACAAGCCGCTCCGGGCACCTAAGCTCCTTCCCACAGACAAAAAGCAGGGGCGCTGACAGGAAATCCCTTTCGGGAAAAAGCTGTCGGCTGAGACGCCACCCTTCGAACCTGATGCGGGTAATGCCGCCGCAGGGAGCCTCCTCCGATCCGCGCGAGCGCCGGTTTTTTCCGAAAAGAAACGAATCGCTTTCCACGGCCATGCGGCTCCCCAAGGAGCGGCATGGCCGTTTTTCATTTCCATCCTTACCTAGAAACCACGAATCCATGATCGCACCCAACGAGCCCATCGCCCCCCATTCCACCGATCCCCTTCCCGCCAGCACCCGCGTCTATGTCGAGGGCAGCCTCCACCCGGATGTCCGCGTTCCCCTCCGCGAGATCGAGCTCTCGCCGACCAAACGCTTCGACGGCACGCTGGAGCAGAACGAGCCCGTCCGCGTTTACGACTGCTCCGGCCCCTGGGGCGACCCCGACTACAACGGCAGCGTCGAGGAAGGCCTCCCGCGCCTTCGCGCGAAGTGGATTGCCGACCGCGCCGATGTCGATTCCTACGACGGTCGCGAGGTGCAGCCGATGGACAACGGCTACCTCTCCGGCAAGCACGCCGAATACGCCAGCAACGCCGAGAAGAACCGCCTCATCGAATTCCCCGGCCACAAGCACGCCCCGCTCCGAGCAAGTAAAGACCATCCCGTGACCCAGCTTTGGTACGCCAGACAGGGCATCATCACGCCTGAGATGGAATTCATCGCCATCCGCGAAAACATGAAAAGGCAGGAGTTTTCAGATTTGAGTTTTCAGATTTCAGATCAGAAAGACGACATCCTTCGCAACGAACTCCACAAACAACACGCCGGCAGTGCCCAGATCACTGAAAACCGAAAACTGAAAACTGAAAACTCCCCCGACTACACCCCCGGCATTTTCAATCGCTTCCCCCAGCGCATCCCGAACGAGATCACTCCCGAATTCGTCCGCTCCGAAGTCGCCGCCGGTCGCGCCATCATCCCGGCCAACATCAACCACCCGGAACTCGAGCCCATGATCATCGGGCGGAACTTCCTCGTGAAGATCAACGCGAACATCGGCAACTCCGCCGTCGCGTCGAGCATCGAGGAGGAGGTCGAGAAGATGCGCTGGGCCACCAAGTGGGGCGCCGATACCGTGATGGACCTTTCCACCGGAAAGAACATCCACGCCACCCGCGAGTGGATCCTCCGCAACAGCCCCGTCCCCATCGGCACCGTCCCGATCTACCAGGCGCTCGAGAAGGT
>JAHEDC010000476.1 GCA_024641425.1 Verrucomicrobiales bacterium
CTGGAGGATGGCATCCCCCGGAAGTTCGGCTTTCGGCGGGATCGGCAGGGCTACCGTCTCGGACAATGCCAGCCACCGCCCATCTCCCCACAGCACTCGCAATTCACCCTCTGCTTCTAGCACTTCACTCCTGGTATTCATCTGGAACGTTTTCATGGTCTGGTTCTGTTTGGTTTGGTTTGGTTTTTCGTGTGCGTATTCGCTTTGAATCAAAGTTTTTCCCAGTGCCGGTCGAGCGCGCCCTGCACCGATTCTCTCGCGATGCCGAGTTTCTTGGCTTCAACGACAAGCACCTCGATCTTGTCCCCCAGCAGATCCGTCCGATCACTTTCCGAGGGCAGGTGGTTGCGACTGACGAATGTCCCGCGTCCCGGCTCCACTTCGAGCAGCCCATCCTGCTTCAAATAGGCCACCACCTTGTGCGCCGTATTCGGATTGATCTTCAGTTCCTTGCTCAGTTGCCTCACCGAGGGAAACGGGTCTCCCGGTTTGATCTGACCGGTCACAAGGGCCTTGTGCACCGCATAGATCACCTGCTCGTAAACAGGAAGGCCGGGCCGGAACTGGATCGCGAAGGGAAGCATGGTGTTCTATACATAATAGGACACCTATTACACATCAAACACTTTTTTGCATTTTCGTGCATTTTTCTCACAACCCCCTCATTTTGAGCGGCCGAAATTTCCGTCGCCCCCTCGTACACCTCCCTCGACGATTCCCCGATGATCCCCCCTCCCGCCAAAACTTGAAATCCCCTCCCATGCCACCTATAGGAAAGTCACCGATGAAAAGAATCCCCATCCTCCTTCTCATGAGTTGCGTGCTTGCGACGGGCTCGTCCGCTGATGAAGAACACCGGCCCGCCCCCAAAGTCGACAATTTCGCCCTCCTCGATCAGGAAGGCCGCAGCCATGAACTTGATTACTACCTCCGCATGCCCGGCGTGCGGGGCATCGTCCTTTTTGTTCACGGCGTAGGCTGTCCCTTGGTACAGAAGCGTATTCCCGAGTTGAAACACCTTCGCGATCACTATCAGAGCGAGGGGTTCCTTTTCGGAATGCTCAACGCGAATTCCCAGGACACGCGCGAGGACATCGCGCGGGAACACGCCGAATTCGAATTCGATATGCCTGTCCTCATCGATGACGCGCAACTTGTCGCCACCATGCTCGGCTGCCGACGGACGGCCGAGGCCTTCGTCATCAATGCCGCCGATCACACCCTCGCCTTCCGTGGTCCCGTCGACGACCGGCTGAGCTATCAGAAGGAAAAGCCCGAAGCCTCCCGGCATTATCTCGCGGACGCGCTCGACGCCATGATTTCGGGCCGCCCGATCTCGGTCACCGAGGTCGACGAGTCGCCCGGATGTCGGATCACACTGCCCCGTCCCGAGTCCGATGCCGCGATTTCGTATTCCGAGACCATCGCTCCCCTCCTGCGCGAGAAATGCGTGCGCTGCCATACCAAAGGCGGTCTCGGGCCCTTCGCGATGAGCAATTACAAGAAAGTGAAGGGTTGGTCGGCTATGATGCGGGAAGTCCTCCTTGCCCGCCAGATGCCTCCTTGGCAGGCCGACCCCCATTCCGGTCAGTTCAACGACTCGCTGGCCCTGACGACCGAGGAAACCCAGTCGCTTGTTCGTTGGATCGAAGCAGGAGCATCGCGCGGCGAAGGCCCGGATCCCCTCGATGGCTACACCGCGCCCTTGCCGGAATGGACCCTCGGCGAACCTGACGAGGTGATCGAGATCCCGGAACAGTTCGTGGAGGCGCAAGGCGTCTTCGATTACCGCTACGTCACCGTCGAATCCCCTTTCGATCATGATGTCTGGCTCCGCGCCGTGCAGGTGAATCCCGGCAACACCCGCGTCCTCCATCACGTGATCGCGACCTCCCACTTCCCTACCCGCGATGGAAAGCGGGATCGCGAAAGAGCCATCGCCGGTTACGCGCCCGGAATGGGCGCCTACGAATTCCCGGAAGGCACTGGAATTCTGCTTCCAAAGGGATCGAAGATCCGCTTCCAGCTTCACTACACAGCCTCCGGCAAAGAGGAGTCCGACCGCTCCCGCCTGGGACTGTATGTTTGCCCCGAGAAACCCGGCACGGAGTTCCATAGCGACGTCCTCATCAATCACGAGTTCGCCATTCCTCCCGGCGACCGCGAATTCATCGCCTCAAAGTCGAGAAAACTCGATTATCCCATCCTCCTTTATTCCGTGAATCCCCATATGCATTACCGGGGCAAATGGATGCGTTACGAGGCTGATTTGCCCGACGGAACCCATCGCGTCCTCCTTAGTGTCCCGAACTATAACTTCAACTGGCAACGGGACTATCACTTCAAGGAACCTATCGCCTTGCCGAAAGGCACGATTCTCACCGTGAAGGCCGCCTGGGACAATTCCGCACTCAATCCCCATAATCCGGATCCCACGAAGGAAGTCCGCTGGGGCGACCAGTCATTCGAGGAAATGTTCTACGCCTCGTATAAGTTCACGGTGCCGAAGTAACGCGCTCCAAACGCACCGCGCAGGCCTTGTAATTCGGCTGCCGGGAATGGGGATCGAACGACGGGTGCGTAAGGCGGTTCGTCTCCTTGTAGTGCATCGGAATGAATATTTGTCCCGCCTTTACGGTCGGCGTGATCACGGCCCGCGCCTGAATCCGCCCGCGCCTCGATTCAATGATGATGGGTTCATTGGCCTCGATGTCCAGCGCCAACGCATCCGCCGGGTTAAGCTCCACATAGATTTCGGCAGGATAGAGCTTCCGCAATACGGGCGACTTCGACGTTCGGGTCTGCGTGTGCCACTGCGCCGACGTTCCGCGTCCCGTGAGAAGGAGGAGGGGGTACACCGCGTCGACCGGTTCCGGATTCCGGGCCGGCATGTCGAAGAGAAAGCGCGCGCGCCCGTCCGGGTGAAAGAATCGGCCATCCGCGAAGAGTCGCCGTTCCCGGGATTCCAACGTCTCGCCCTCGGGGTGCGGCCATTGAATACCTCCTTCTTCATCAAGCATCCTGTAACTTCGGATTCCGGAAATATCGCAGGGTTGGCCCTTGGAGATTTCTCCAAGAATCCCGAGCACGGCCTCTGGACTGCTCCATTTCGAAAACATCGGGGCTTTGCCAGCGTAGTGCGCGATGAGCTTGAAAATATTGAAATCGGAAAGTGCTTGGCCAGGCGCTCGCGAAACCTTCTTCACCAGCCCGAACCGACGCTCGGAATTGATGAATGTCCCGTCCTTCTCCCCCCATCCCGCCGCCGGCAAAACGAGATGGGCGAGCTGCGCGGTCTCGGTCGTCGCATACATGTCCTGCACGACAAGGAAATCGAGCTTGGAAAGCATCTCGATGTAATGCCTCTGATGAATCCACGAATGCGAGGTATTCGTCGCAATGACCCACAGCGCCTTGATCTTACCCTCCGCGATCCCATCCATGATCTGGTCGTAGGCCCAACTATCGCGCTCCGGAATCATTCCCACGTCGATGCCTAGAACACGCGCGATCTTTTCCCGATCACCGGCATTATTGAAGTCATGGCCGCCGAGGAGATTGGTCGTATTGCTGAAAAGGCGCGATCCCATTGCATTGCATTGACCTGTGATCGAATTCGCCCCTGTTCCCGGGCGCCCGATGTTCCCCGTCATCAGGGCCAGATTGATGATCGCCTGCGCCGTCCTCACGGCTTCATACCCCTGGTTCACACCCATCGTCCACCAGAAGGAAACCCGTTTTCCCTCATGAATCGTCCGGGCCAGCTTCTCAATCTCCGCAACCGGAATACCGCAGGATTCGGTAATCGACTCGGGAGGGAACTGACGGACATGCGCCGCGAAGGCATCGAAGTCATTCGTATGCGCGTCGAGGAAATTCCTGTCAAGCCACCCTTCCCGAACGAGGACATGGGCGATCCCGTAAAGGAAGATGAGATCCGAGCGAGGAGCCAAAGCATAATGTTGGGTCGCGCACATCGCCGTCTCCGTCTTTCTGGGATCAAGGACGACAATTTCCGGCCCGTGGGGATTCCGCAGAACCCGCTGCCACATAATGGGATGGGTGATGCAGAGGTTCGAGCCGACAAGGACAATGACATCGGATTCCTCGAAATCGGCATAGGCATAAGGTGGCGCATCAAATCCGAAACTCTGCTTGTAAGCCACCGCCGCCGTGGCCATGCACTGCCTAGTATTGCCATCACCATGGATAATTCCAAGCCCGAACTTGGCCAAAGCTCCGAGGAACGCCATTTCTTCCGTGCAAATCTGGCCCGTGCTGAGGTAGGCCACGGAGTCCGGCCCGAGTTCCGCCTGAATTTCCGCGATCTTCCGACAGAAGACCGTCATCGCATGCTCCCATTCCACCTCCTTCATGACTCCCGCATCGTTGCGGAGCATTGGCTTCAATGCCCGGTCGGTAGACGAAAGCGGCGCGAGTGATTCCCATCCCTTCGGACAAGCCATACCCATGTTCACTGGATAATCGGCATCCGCGCTCAGGTTCACCGCTTGGCCATCCTTGAGATGGACATCGAGGGAACAGCCCGTAGAGCAAAATCCGCAGACCACGCTCGTCGTTGCGTCGGGGGCCAAGGCTGTCGGTACCTGACCGAGTCCGAACCGCCCCGGTTCCCGCACAAGTTCCGCCGTGTGCCGACCATCGCGCGCCCGAAGCTGCGCGAGTTGCATGAGTTCGTCAATCATAGGCCACCGGGCATCCTAGGTTCCACAACGGCCATGAAGAAGAGCATCCGTTCCAGTAGCTCGCCCACCAGAAGCAACCCGGCCACCGCAGGCCAAGCGAGCGGAATCCAAGCGAGAAGAACGGCCGCGGCCCGAGCAGAAGCGACCAGGCGAAGCGGCCCCATCAAGGTGAGCGCGGATCGTTTCGCCGGACTCCACCCCCGATCGTTCGCACCTAGCAGAGAAGAGGCTTCCACCATCAGTTTCGCCATCGCCAATGCGGCGGCGACGAGCGGCATCGCGCTGAAGGCGGCACCCAACACGCAGGCGGT
>JAHEDC010000059.1 GCA_024641425.1 Verrucomicrobiales bacterium
GCGCGCGTGTAGAGGCCGGAAATGGGAAGCGCGGCGGCAGGATGATGCAGTCACGGGAGGGGATCTGTGATATGGTAGGGGAGTTCGTGCCCTTGTCTGTTGTCCCTGCCTCCGTAGCGGGGCGGTGGCGAGAAAAAACTATTTTCGGAAATTGTTCTAAGGATTCGCCCTGCGGGGTGTCTCTAGGACAGACAATGAACACGCACTAACCATGACCCGCGGAATCGCTATGCCGCAGTTCGCCGCCCCCGACGAGACCTCCCCGCGAATGGAGACGAAACCCACGCTAGAGACTCTCTTCGAGTCCGAGGAGGGACCCTTGCTGGGTTTCGCCTACGGGATCGTCGGCCGACGCGAGGTGGCCGAGGAACTCGTGCAGGACGGATTCTTCCGCCTCCACGAGCACTGGGACACGGTCGAGAATCCCCGCGCCTGGATCTACCGGGCGGTGCGGAATCTCTGCCTGAGCCACCTCCGGAAGCACTCGCGGGAGACGATCAGCGAGGACACGGGCCTGCGCACGGCGGACGAGAATCCGGAACCGGACGAGGCCCTCGGGCGACGCGAGGCCATCGGGATGGTGCGGCTTTTCCTCTCCGAACTCCCGGAGAAGGACCGGCAGCTCATCCACCTGAAATACCACGAAGACCTGCGCTACTCCGACATTGGAAAACAGACCGGCCTCACCGTCGGCAATGTCGGCTACCGCATGCACCACCTATTACGCGGGCTCGCCAGCTCGCTCCGCTCGGCCGGGATCAACGGCAGCCGCGGCTAAACACACACGATGGAACCTTCAACACGCTGAAAGGAGCCAATCCCATGAACGACAACGAGAACAAACCCAACGAGGATCCGGGCATCGAGGCCTGGATCGATCCCGCCTGGGAGACCCGCATCGTGGCGCTCCTCCAGGGCGAGGCTTCGGATTTCGAAACCGAGGATCTGGAAAAACAGATGCGCGAGAATCCCGAATTGCGCGTCTTCCACCGCCGGATGAAGGCGGTGCACGGACTGCTGGAAGCGGCGGTCGGCGACGGAGGAAAGGCCGAGGGCGCGGGCGCGGAAGAGTGGAAGCTTGCTCCCGCACGCCGGGAGGCGGTGCTGGCGCGCCTTCGTGAGAAGAAGGCGGCTCCGGCGGAAGTCGTCGGAAAGAAAGGGCCGAACGCGATGAACCTGGTAAAGGTGGAATGCCCGAAGGCGGCGGAACTCCGGCGACGGAAGGCGTGGACGTGGGCGATCAGCTCGGCGGCGGCTGTTTTTCTCGCGTTGATGATGAGTGCGCGACTTTTCGTGCGTTACTCATACATCGAAGACGCTCCACCCGAGTTCGTGGTTGCGGCCTATGCTTCTGATGAGTATGACGCCAAGACTGAAAGCCAGCCACGTTTCTCAACGCTAGGAGAGTCTAGCGTTGATTCCGCTTACGCGTTGGACGCAAGTAAGCCTTCCTCTACACCGAGTCCGACGACTGCACCTGTTGGTTATCGCTCTGAGACCATACAATCAGGAGAATCAATACTCCCTTCGTTGGCGTCTGCAGTGCCTGATTCGGGCGAGCAATCCTTCGGGGAGGGCTTCGGTGGCGATGGAGCGCAAGTCGCGGCGAATTTCGAAAGCCACTTCGGCGACGACGTGCGGCGTTACGCGATTCCCGAGAAGATGGAAGACCTCCCGGTTTCGGGGCGCCTCTTCGCCGGGGCCGATAAGGCCGCTCGGAGTATGGATGAAGCTGGCGAGGTCGCGCAAGCCGACGCGAAAGGGTATTTCGGCAAGGAAGGACAGAGCGCGGATGGGGAAAACTGGTCGCGTTCGAGCCGGATGGGGCGGGAGGACTCCCTCGAACAGGCACCGACCACCGGGGGGCTGGCGCGGCCTGAGATCGTCAAGGGGGACAAGGATCGTTCGCTGGCAGCGGCGGAAGGCAATCGCGAAAAGGCGGAACTTTTCGGATGGGACACGCAGCCGGGTGCGGTCACGAGTTTAGAAACAAAATTGGAGAATGCGGAATCCGCCAACGGGGAGTGGGTTGATCTGAACGAGGCGGTGGCGTCGGGTGAACCGCAACTCGCGGTTCCGGCTGCTGATCCCATGGCGTTGGGCATCCCTGCGGATGGCGCCTCGGACGGGGCGAAGCTCGAGAGCGGGGCCAAGCTCGCGGACCGTTTGAAGCGCGTGCCATCGAGGAATGCGACGACCGCGGACGATGGCTTGGATGTGGAAGGCAAGGATGCCGCCGAATCCGGCTCGCGGATGACGGCGACACGTCGGAGCCTTGAGGAGGGCCGTGCCTACCGGGAGCTTGGCGATCTGGATAAGGCGGGCGAGCGATTCGAGGATGCCTATCGCATGGGAGGAGAAAAGGACGAGGCCCTCAAGGAACTCGATGATCTGGCCACCGTGCGCCTTGCCGCCGAAACGGCCACGCTTGACCAGACGCGCGGGAAGATGCTCCAGGAGGTCGATCAACTCTGGGAGGAATCGGCCCCTCCCACCGACGCTCCGGCGGGTGCGGCTCCCGAGACGACGGTCGCTGGGAAGAAGTTTGCTGCTGATGATTTCGGTCTGGCACCGGAAGCGGTCGCGGGACTGGAGGCAACGCAGTCCGGCGACGAGAGCGGGCCTGTAAGCATGCTTGCTCTTAAGGATGCGACGGTTGCGGACGGACGGGTGGAAGAGGAGCTTCGCAAGGCGATGCCGATGGAACCCTCGGGAGGCGGCGGATTCGCCGGTGGTGGGAGTGCGGGTGGCCTCGCGGTGCCCGGGCAGAGTCCGGCCAAGGGGCCTGAGGTGGCCGCGAAGCCGGACGAGACCTGGGGCGGAGTGCGCTTCGGGCGGGAGGCCGTGCAAGACGAGGCCCTCGACGGACTTCTGACCAATGAAACCTTGGGGACGGAACTCGCCGAACAGGTGGCGGGCAACGGGCAGGCGCAGCAACAACAGGGACAGACGGATCTTTCGGCCTTCTCGCGTCAGAGTGGCATCGCCGGAGAATCCGCGCGACCGGGGGGGGACGAATTTACCACGATGACTTTGGAAACGGCTCCGGAAGTGGTCGAATTCGAGGGTTTTATCAATGGAGGCAACGCCATTGCGGAGCGCGAGTTTCTCGGAGGCGCGGCGAACCTGCGTGGGTTTGGATACGGGGAAGTGCCACCCACGGCGGAGCCGCAAGCGGCGACGGCGAGTGGGGTTGCTCCGAGTGGTGAGGTTGCCATAACCGGAGCCGCGATGCCGGAGGGCGAGGTGGCGCTCGGCTTCGACGTCGACGCCGGCTCCGACAGCCTGTATCTGTTTCGTGGGGTCGATGTTGCTGGTGCCGATGCCGGGGCGGAGCGAGTCTTTGCGTCGGGAGGGACGGCGGCACACGCCTCCAGTGAACCGACCAATTGGGCGTTCACAACTCCGGAGGGCGCTCGTTTTCCGCGAGAGATGAAGGTATTCGATGACGGCAGTGAGCCCAACAATCAGAGCCTTGCGGAGATCGAAGCCGAAGTCGCGAAGCAGAAGGAAAAAGTTGAAGCGGCGAGGATCACTGTCCTGGATGTCGTCGATAACAATGATCTCTCGGATCTTTCCAGCGATCTGCCGCAAGCCGGCTATGCACCTAGCATGGATGAGAAACGAACCTCGATTAGTCTGGACGAGGCACGTTCCAGCTACACGTTGGAAGCGGAAAAGTTAGCCGCAGTAGTGGAACTGCGCTCAAAACGGCAGTTGGAAGCCGATTTCATTAATGGCCGTGTGGACGAGGAATCCACGCGCGCTCGTGGCGTTACGCGCGATTTCTACTTCGCGACCGAATACGATCCGCCGGAGATTCCCCAGGAGTTCGGATCTGTTGCCGGGGGCGCTGTGACGGCTTTTCCGGTAACGCCTGCGAATCCGACTTCGTTTGAAGAGAACGGGAATGCGCCGGCCACCGTGAATTTCGCGAAGGATTTCCTCGCGGGGGACCAGCTTGCCGCGCGTGGGGACGCGAACGGCCGGGATCTTGGAAGCTGGAAGACGAACGCCGCTGTCGAAGGCAAGAAGCTTGGCAATGTGCGGGAGGTGGAGGAATTGGCTTCGCTGGAGAAGGTGCTTGAGGAAGTCGCGCCCGAGACGCCGGCCGAACCGGTAGTCGAAAGCAAGCCGACGGCGGAGCCCGAGCCGGCACCGGTTGAGGAACCGGCCGCACCGATTGAAGCGCAGCCGGAGATCGAGACGGCGGTGGAGCCGGCCTCGACGTTTTCCCTGCATGTGAGCGATGTTTCGTTCAAGCTGGCCGAGGCCGCATTGCTGGAGAAGGGCGAGTGGCCGGCGGCGGGGAAGGTGCGGATCGAGGAGTTCGTGAATGCCTTCGACTACGGCGATCCCGCGCCCACGCAGGACGAAGCGGTGGCGTGCCGCACCGAGCAGGCGGCGCATCCTTTCCTCCCGCAGCGCAATCTGTTGCGGGTGGCGATGCGGACGGGAGCGACCGGACGCGCGAGCAGCCAGCCGTTGCGTTTGACCGTCCTGCTGGACAAATCGGGATCGATGGAGCGTGCCGACCGCGAGGCCTCGGTGCAACGGGCGATGGAGGCTCTGGCCTCGCACCTTTCGGCGAATGACTCGGTCACGCTGATCGGCTTCGCCCGGCAGCCGCGCTTGATCGCGGATCGTCTTTCCGGCGAGCGGGCGAATGAACTTGCGGGGATGGTCGAGCGGGCTCCGAGCGAGGGCGGGACGAATCTGGAGGAAGCGCTGAATCTCGCGGCGGCCAAGGCGAAGGAACAGTTTGTCGAAGGCGGCCAGAACCGGATCGTTCTCCTGACCGACGGCGCGGCGAACCTCGGGAACGCGCGTCCGGAATCGCTGGCTGAAAGGGTGGTGGCCTTGCGCCAAGAGGGGATCGCCTTCGACGCCTGCGGGGTCGGAGCCGACGGACTGAACGATGCCATCTTGGAAGCGCTGACGCGAAAGGGGGACGGGCGGTATTATTTCCTGAATCGGGCGGCCGATGCGGACGAGAGCTTCGTGCGCCAGCTCGCGGGAGCCCTGCGTCCGGCGGCGAAGAATGTGAAGGTGCAGGTCATCTTCAATCCGGAGCGGGTGACGCGTTATCGTTTGCTGGGTTTTGAGAAGCACATGCTGAAGAAAGAGGATTTCCGCAATGACACGGTGGACGCGGCCGAGATGGCGGCTGCCGAGGCCGGGGTGGGGTTGTACGAGATGGAAGTGAATGCGGCGGGGCAGGGCGATGTCGGCGAAGTCTTCGTGCGCTTCCAGGACATGGCGACTGGCGAGATGGTTGAGCGCTCGTGGACGATCCCGTATGACGCGGGAACGCCCGCGCTGGATGAGGCGACGCCGTCGATGCAACTCGCGGGGACCGCGGCGTTTCTCGGGATGAAGCTCCGCGGCGGGCCGGATGCGGGGATGGTGCGGTTCGAGGATCTGGGGGCGGTGACGAGTGGGTTGCGGACGAAATTCGCGGGGAATGCGCGGGTGGGGAGACTGGTGCAGATGGTGGGGAAGGTGAGGGAGTGAGTTTTAAGTTTTCAGAATTCAGTTTTCAGTGATGAGTGAATCTAACTTCAGACGTAGTGGGGGCATCCTGCCCCGACGATTCTCTTATGACGGGCGGACTGAAAAGTCCGCACCACGGACACGGGTTTGGAAACCCGTGCTACGGGACGTGGCCTCGCCCTGGTTTGCCGTGTTTTTCCATGACCGCCGGAGGCTTTTGGACTGCGGCGGTTTCCGCCGCTTTGGGGGGCAGGGTCATTCGGAGGGGGAAGCTTCGCGCGGCGTCCACCGCCAAAGCGGTAATGCTTACCGCAGTCCAAAAGCCTTCGGCGATCTTGTTCGCGGGGTTTTCAGCGACGGGCGGAGTGCAACTCCACCCACGGACACGGGTTGCAAACCCGTGCTACGGGACGTGGCGAGGGGGCACCTCTGCCCCCTTTACAAGCGGGCAGAGGTGCCCGCGCTACTTTTACAACCAAGAAGACCTATGAAGAACAAGACCCTGATCCTGATCGTGGCGCTGACGGCGCCTTTTATAAACTTATGGGGGCAGGAGGCTCCGGTGACTCCGCCCGCGCCCGAGCAGGTGGCGGTGCCGGAAACTCCCGCGGAAGGAGGGTCGATTGTGATCGAGGCCCATGGCTTGCGTTCGACGCCGGTTCCCCCGCCGCCGTTGTTTTTCTCGGCGCGAGGTGATGCCACGGTGACGGTGAATGCCGAGCGCTGGGATTCCGTGGTCACGGTGGGAATTGAAGTGTTACAGGGGAAGGCCGAAGTCTTCGAACTGGGACTGAGTGCCGGGGGCGAGGTGACAGCGGTGGAGGGCGAGGGGATCCGCGACTGGGCGCTGCGGCAGTCGGCGGCCGGACGCGTGCTGGAGATCCGTCCCGTCGATCCGGCGGTGAAGTCGCTGACCATCACGGTGCGGGCGTCGCAGGATAAGTTGGAGATCCCGGGGGCGTTTCCGGTGATGACACTCGCTCCGGGTAAGTCGGTCGGGTTTCATTCGTATATCTCGGTCACGGCGGATCGGAGCGCGGAAGTTCGGATTGCGAGCGCGGAAGGCTTGGCTCCGGTGAAATCGGACGGGGACGCGACACGCGAGTGGAAATTTCAGGCTTGGGGCGCGAGTGCGTTGGCTTTGGGCATCGCCCGTGACGGCGCGGCTCCGGCGGTGGTGGAGTTAGTGGGCGCCAAGTTGGAAGGCACGGTCGATCCGAAGCTTCGGACGGGAGCGTTTGTCCTTACCGGCGAGGCGCGGGTGAGGGAAGCGAAGGGCGGATCGTTGGTGGTTCTGTCAGGACAGGCGGCGGTCAGTGCCTTGCCGGCTGGGGGCGATTACCAGGTGCGGCTTGTCGCGCAGGGCGACGGGGAGCCGGTCTATGAATTACAATTCGAGAAGGAGGGAACGTTCCCGGTGCGCCTGGAATTCCAGGCCGGAGTGGTCGAACGGAATGGCTGGCTTGCGCTGGATTTCCGGGTGCCGGCGGGTGCGGTGGTGCCGGTCAGTCTGGACGGCCTGGCCGAGGATGTGCGCTTCGATGCGGGCTCCGCTGTTTTTCCGACGGAAACCGATGGCAAGTGGCTGGGATTCCTCCCCGCGAACGGAGCCTGCGCGCTAGCCTGGCAGGACGCGCGGGAGTCGGGAGACGGAAAGCTTTTCTTCGCCTCCGACGCGGTGATCGAAACCCGCGTGGGTGCCGGTCTTCTGCGCCAGGTCGCGCGGATTGATCTGAAGGTCTTGCAGGGGAAACTCGATGGCTTGGAGATAGAACTCGAGGGCGCGGGGGAGATCCTCGCCGTTGATGGCGGGAACGTGCTCGGCTGGACGGTCGAGCAGGGTGAGGAAGGGAAACGGAAGATCGTGATCAGGTCGGCGCGTCCTAATGCGGGCACGGAACAGATCGCGGTGACGAGTCAGTCGACGCTCGGGGATTTTCCTCTGAACGCGGCTCCGTTGCGTCTCACTCCGGTCGGGGCGGTGCGTCATTCGGGTTATGTGCGGGTGGCGAATACAGGGGCGGTGCGTCTGGAGGTCAATGGCGTGAATGGCATGACCCAGCTCGCGCCGGAGCAGTTTCCGGGCGATGCGGCGATGGTCGAGAGTGCGAGTCAGGTCTTTGTCTATCGCTTTCCCTCCGCGCAACATACTTACACCATCCATGCGGACCAGGTGTTACCCGAGATCGGGGTCATGCAGGTGCTCGTGCATGAGATGACGGAGAGTGACCGTGTCCTTTCGGGACAGATCGAGCTGGATATCCGCGAGGCTCCGGTGCGCGAGTGGGAGATGCGGATTCCCGAGGATTACTCGGTCGTCGGGGCGACGGGCGCGGAAGTGGGCGACTATGTGGTGGGAAGCGAGGCCGAGAATGGGTCGCGCACGCTGAAAGTTATCTTCCGGGGCGCGGTGCTGGGGCGACAGTTGATCGAATTCCGCCTGGAGAAGAACACCCCGGCCGCGGCGGGCGAGTGGGTGTTGCCGGTGATGAGTTATCCCGAGGCGAAGAGTGTCCGGGGCTTCATTGGCATCGGAACGGTGGCGGGTTATCGTGTCACTCCCGGCGCGGTGGAGAACCTCTCCGAGATTCCGCTCGCGCGCTTTCCGAATCGCGTAACCGGACTCCAGCAGACGTTCCGGGTCCGCGAGGGGGCATGGACCGCGACGATGAATGTCGAGGCGCTCGCGCAAAGCGTGCAGGCCGACGTCTTCCACCTCTACTCGCTGAAGGAAGGCATCGCCTATGGCAGCGTGCTCATCAATTATTTCGTCGTCGGGGCTCCGGTGAGCGAGTGGCGGGTTGCGGTGCCGGAGACGGTGGGGAATCTCGCCCTCGACGGCCAGAACGTGCAGGGCTGGCGTCGCGACGAGGAATCGGGCGAGGTCGTGGTGACCTTGCACCAGCCGGCGCTCGGAGCATCTACGCTGTTGCTGACCTTCGAGCAGCCGATGAGCGCGCGGGGTGGGGTTCTAAGGCCGGGTGAGGTCAAGCCTTCGGGGATCCAGGGAGAGCGGGGATTCATCCAGGTGGTAAGTCCGTCGCAGGTGAAGGAGGAAGTCGCGAACGCGTCGCCGGAGTTACTCCGGATCGAGCCGCTGGAGTTACCGGCGGAGTTTCGCTTGCTGACGAATTCGCCTTCGCTCGCGGTTTACCAGTATGCGGCGCGGCCGTTTGATCTGGAGTTGAATATACAGTGGTTCGAACCCGGAGAGACGCTCGACCAGGTTGTCGATTACGCCTCGCTGAGCAGCCGGGTTTCGCGCGACGGACAAGTCGTGACCGATGCGGTTTACCAGGTAAAGACGCGCGGGCGGAAAGCCCTTCGCCTGCGCCTGCCGGCGGGGACAAGCCTGTGGGAAGCCCGCGTCGGCGGCGAGGCCGTGAACGCGCGTGCCGATGGGGGCGAGACGCTGATCCCGCTCCCCGCGAGTCTGAATCCCGATGCGTTGACGGAAGTGCTGGTGCGCATCGGACAGACGGCGGAGAAGCCAAGCAAGGTCACGCTGACCGCGCCGCTGCTGGCGGCACCGGCGATGATGGGAACCTGGACCGTGCGGGGCGATGACGGGCACCTTCTCGCGCCAGCCGATGAAATCGCGGCGCAACTGGTGAAACCGTCATTGACCGAGACCGGGTTCCAATGGATTGCCAAGCGGCGTGAAGCCGAGACCTTCACCGTGCTCGCGCTCGCGCTGGTGGCCGTGGTGCTGATGCGGCGTGGTCTTGGCGGGGGCATGGGCGTTCGCGTGGGGGCGATTGTCATGGGCGGCGTCGCCATTGTCGGTTGCATTATCATTGCCAATGACGCGTCGACGCACCGCACGGTGAACCGTGCGTCGCTCGAATTTGTCGCGCCCGTGGTGGCGCCCGATCAGGCGGTAAGCCTGACTCTGGAAAACAAGCCGATCTGGGCCGCGATGTTGTCGACAAGCTGGATCGTGATCGGCGTCGCGGGAGTGGCGCTATTGATCGTCGGTGCGTTGGGCGATCCCCGGCGTCGGCGGATGTTCTGCGCGGCGGGTTGGGTGGCTATTGCGGCCGGATTGCTCGGGCAACATACGGGAGCGATCGCCTTCTTCATCGGGCTGGGAATCTTCCTCGGCCTTGGCGTCATCCTTCCGATCATCGTCGCGGTCATTCAGGACGAACGCAATCGCCCCAAGCCCCCGGACAAGCCTGGTGAGGGCGAAGGCGAGGCTCCGGAAGCGACTGGAACCGCAGGCGCGGTGGCGGCGGTGATCCTGCTTGGATTCATTGCGGGCTTGGTATCTCCGGCACGGGGCGCGGACGCCACGGTGCTGGCCGATTCGCTGAAGCAAACGCTGCGCATCGAGAAGGGACGGCTTTACGGCGACCTCGAGATCGGAATCACGGGCAAGGACGGCGATACTTTCGTCTTCCTCCAGGCTCCGTCGGTGCTCACGCGTTTCGAGGGCGATGGCTTGCGGGTGACGAAGCGGGAGCGGGACGGGAACGTCGAGTTCCTGCTCGTGGTCGAGCGCGATGGCGCGGTGTCGGCGAAGGCGGCCTACGAACTGGCGATGGAAGCGGGACGGCAGGATTTCGCGCTGCCCACGCCCCGGGCGGCGGTGCAGGAAGTCGAGATCCGCATCGACCAGAGCGGCTGGGAGTTCGAGTCGCCGCTGGCGGTAAAGGTCGAGCCGCTCGAAGGCCTCGAAGCCGGAACAAGCGGAGCTCGGATGGTGCTGGCACCGCGCGGGCAGGCAACGATCCTGATGCGCGCGCAGGGACGCGATGTCGCTTCGGAGGAGGCGCAGTTCTTTGCCGAGGTCTCGAACCTTTTCATCCCCGGGCCGGGGCTTGTCGACGGCCGGCACAAGGTGACGGTGCGTCCTTCGCGGGGGCAGATCTCGGCGATGGTTTTCGAAGTTCCGACCGGATTCACCGTGAGTGACGTGCGGGTCGATGAACTGGGGAGCTGGCGTTTTGATCCCGAATCGCGGGAGCTGAAGGTCGAGTTCTCGGGGCCTAAGTCGTCGCCCTTCGCCCTGCTCGTCGAGACGCAACAGGGGACGAGCGCGTTGCCGGTGGCGGTCACGTTGGCCCCGCTCGCGGTGCGGGACGCGGCGAACGAGGTCGGGATGGTGGCGCTCGCCTTCGGGCCCGACGCGCAGCCGGAAAAGGTGGACGCGGGTAACTTCTCCAAGGTAAGTCTGGAGGATTTCGATGGGGGAATGTTAGGCGAGAATTCCGGCCTGACCTTGCACCAGGCTTGGCGTTACACCGGAGCCCAGGGGGCGGTTACGGTCACGGTCGGCGCGGTCTCACCCGAGGTGCGGGTCGCGACGAAGCAGACGCTCTCGATCGGGGACGAGCGCCTCGTCCAGGCGGTCGATGTGGTCGCGACGATCACGCGGGCCGGCTTGTTCCGGTTGACGTTCGCGCTGCCCGAGGGCTTGGAGATCGAAGGCGCGAGCGGCGACGCCCTGAGTCACTGGACGGAATCCGAGCGCGAGGACGGGCAGCGGGTCATTACCTTGCATCTGAAGGGACGCACGACGGGGGAGCAGGCCTTCGCCATTTCCCTCGCCGGCCCCGCTCCGGGCGCGCAGGCGGAATGGACGGTGCCGCGTTTCTCGATCATCGAGGCGACGCGGCAGACCGGCCAGATGCTCGTCACGCCCGAGCAGGGGATCCGGGTGCAGGCGGTGTCGCGGACGAATGTCTCGCAGGTCGACGCGCGGAATATTTCCGCGAATGTCGCGGGCACGCTCGCGTTCCGCCTTCTCCAGGCGGATTGGGAATTGAAGCTGCGGTTGGAGGCGCTCGATCCGTGGGTGACGGCGCAGGCCTTGCAGGAAGTGACCTTGCGCGAGGGCCTGACCAAGACGCATCTGCAGATCGCCTACCGGGTCGAGAATGCGACGGTGAAGGCGTTGCGAGTTACGCTGCCGGGGCTGAGCGAGGAAGAACGGAAGACGGTGCGCGCGAGCGGGCCGGAAGTGAGTGACATTGTCAGTGTCGCCGACGAGACAAATCCCGACTTGTGGGAGATCCGCTTCCAGCGTCGCGTGCTGGGGAATGCGGCGGTGCAGATCGACTACCAGCGTTCAAGCGGAGGCGCGACGGAAATGCCGGCCGAGGGGCTCGTGGAATCGGTGAGCGTGGCCACGCTAAGCGAGGTAAGGCAGCTTGCGCTGTGGGTGACTGTTAGAGCGTCAGCGCACCTCGATCCGCAGATCGAGGCGACAGGCGAAGGCTGGCAGCGGGTCGACTGGTCGAGCGTGCCGACGAGCCTGCATGATCCGCTGGATCGGAGCGTGCCGGCTTTGGCCTTCCGCGCGATCGAGCCCGAGCAGGCGCTGCGGGTGAAAGTGCGGCGTCACAAGGTCGCCGACGCGTTGAACCTGCGCGTGAGCGGCGGCGAATTCACGACTGTTTTCTCCACAACCGGCGACGCGGTAACCCGCGCGGACATGACGGTCGCGGTGGTGGAAAAGAGTACGCTGAACGTGAAGCTGCCGGTGGGCGCACAGTTGTTCAACGCCTTCGTGAACGGGCAGAGCGTGGCCATTGTCCGTGAGGGCGATGCCTATCTTTTCCATGTTCTGCCTCCCGAGGACGGCCAGCAAGCGGCGGTGTCGCTGGCCTGGTCGACGAAAGCTCCCGCGAAGGGAAATCGTTTCAATCTGGTCGGTCCGAGCCTGAACGTGCCCTTGCAGAACATCGAGTGGAAGGTCGTGTTGCCGCCCGGCTACTCGCTCGATGACGCCGACGGGAGTTTGGAATTCGCGAGTGTCAGCAGCGCGTCGGTGCCCGGGTTGGCCGAGTACCGGAACATGGAGAACCAGCGGCGGAACGCGGAAGCGAATTACGGGGTCGAGTTGCTGGGGCGTGCCAATGAGTGGAAGAGCCAGGGGGACCAGGAAAAGGCGATCAAGGCGCTGAGCAGTGTCTCGAAGTTCAATGCCCTCGACGCGGCGGCGAACGAGGACGCGCGGGTGCAGCAGCGCGAGTTGCAGACGCAACGGGCGGTGGTCGGCCTGAACACGCGCCGGCAGAAGCTCTATCTCGACAACCGGGACGGGGATCCTGCCTTCGCGCGGAACGACCTCCTCGAACAGGCCGCCGAGCGGAACCCCTTGCTGCAGGGCGAGATGAACTACAACCCGCAGGAATTCGATGGCCTGCTTCAGGGGAACACGAAGGAAGAGAACAGCGCGCTCAACCGCGTGGCCTCTCGCATCGTGAGCCAGCAGCTCGCCGCCGAGCCGGCCTTGCAGGCGATCCACGTCTTCCTGCCCGAAAGCGGGAACATCGCGAGCTTCCGCCGCAGCGTGCAAGTCGATGGGGAAGCGCCGATGGAACTGGAACTCAAGGTCTCGAAGGCCGCGCGCGTCTCGTGGTGGCTTGTCCTTTCCCTCGCCCTCGCCGTCGCTCTGATAACGGGATTGGCGCGGCGGGGGAGGGCGGCGGCGTAGCGGGGGCATCTTGGCCCCAGGGTGGGTTGGTGGGGCAGGATGCCACGACTATTGCGAATACACTACATCTCCGTGGACTTCCTCCGGCCGGGAACGCGTGCGACGAGGGAGGCGATGATGATCGCGATGTAGAGGGTGCCCAGAATGCCTTCCAGGGAAGCGAACATCCGGGCGACTTGGGAGGCGGGGGTGATATCGCCATAGCCGAGTGTGGTCAGGGTGACGGCGCTGAAGTAAAGGAAATCGTGCTGGATGTGGGACATGCCATCGGAGTAACGGAACGCGGTCTCGGGATCCAGGAGGTGGACGGTCAGGAAAATCCGGGCCCAGGCGAAGACCAGCATGAAGTAACCGCAGATAGCCCCTATGACGCGATCGAGTTCGTGGACGCCTGGCGCGAAGAGGATGAATCGGAGGATGATGTAAAGGGTAAGGAAGTTGATCGCGGCCGGCAGGGCGCTCTCCGCGATGGCCAGAGCGAGGCAGTCGTCGAAGCGCGCGTGAAGGACCTGAACACAGGTCGAGAGGACGACGAGGATACCAAAGGTGAGCGGCCAGAGGCGTCCTGCGGTCAGGAGGGACGAGGTGGCGCCGATGAGCAGGTAGAGGACGAGTCCAAAGGTGAGCTGGATCGCACCGGAACCAGCTGCCGCGAAAGGCGACACGACAAAGCCAAGCAACACCGTGAGAAGAAGCGGAAGACTGCGGAAGGTGGGATCGGAGCGGCGTAACCGTGGCATGGCGGGAGGGTAGCGTGCTTGCGGAGCAGGGGCGAGCGATTATGGTGGCGGCATGCGACTCTCACACGGCCTGCATCTGGGCTACTGCACAAACATCCACCGCGGCGAAAACTGGGCCGAAACCTTCGCGGGTCTCCGCGACTACACGCTGCGCGTGCGCGACCGCGTGTGTCCGGACGCGCCCTATGGCATCGGTCTGCGACTGAGCGCGGAGGCGGCACGGGAACTGGCGGAGCCGTCGGCGCTCGGGGCTTTCAGGGACTGGCTAATGGCGGAGAATTGCTACGTTTTCACGATCAATGGTTTTCCCTACGGGAAGTTCCATGGCACGCGGGTGAAGGAGCAGGTCTATCTGCCGGACTGGACGAGTCGGGAGCGTCTGGAATACACGAAGCAGCTCTTCGATCTGTTGGCGCAATTGTTGCCCGAGGACAAAAGCGTGGCCGGGAGCGTGAGTACGTTGCCGGGATCGTTCAAGGAGTTCATCACCGATGAGCCGACGCAGCGCGCGGTAATGATCGGGCATTTGCTGGAGTGCGCGGATCACATCGCGGAGTTGTCGGCGCGCACCGGGCGGGATTTTCATTTGGGCCTGGAGCCGGAACCGCTGGGGTATTTCGAGACGAGCGCGGAGACGGTCGCATTTTTCGAGAAGCTCTTCGCGGCCGCACCGGATGCGGAGCGGGTGCGGCGGCATCTCGGAGTGAATTATGATACCTGCCACCTCGCGGTGGAATACGAGAGTTCGGCGGAGGCGCTGGGGCGCCTGCGGGCGGCGGGAATCCGGATCAGCAAGCTGCATCTGAGTTCGGCCCTGACCTTGATCCCCTCTCCGGCGGCGCTGGAGCGGGTGCGGGATTTTGAAGAGGGGGTCTATTTGCACCAGGTGATCGTGCGGCGGGAGGGATCAGGGGAACTGGAACGTTATCGCGATCTCCCTCCGGCCTTGGAAATGGCGGCGGCGCATCCGGGGGGGGCGGGGGATGAGTGGCGGGTGCATTTCCACGTGCCGATCCATGCCGAGCCTGAGATGCTTTTCGGAACGACGCGGGATCATATTCTCGGGGTGCTCGATCTGCTGGGGAATGATCCCTCTCTGTGCGCGCATCTGGAGATGGAGACGTACACGTGGGAGGTGCTTCCGTCGTCGTTGCACAGCGCGGATGTGGTGGATCAGTTGGAGCGGGAGTATCGGTGGTGTCTTGAGAAGTTAGAAGTGAGAAGGTTGAAGTGAGAATGAAACTCGATGCCCATTTGAACTCTCAGAACTTCATCGTTCTTACTTCTCATTTTTAACTTCAATCATGGAACAAGACGACAAAATCAAGGCGCTGCTCGATCTCGGTCGGGTGGCGAATCTGCCGACGGTTTGGAGCAATGTGATGGCGGCGTGGATGCTGGGCGGGGGCGAGCATGTGTGGCGGGTCTTTCCGCTCATCGCGGGGGCGAGTCTGCTGTATTGCGGAGGGACGACGTTGAATGACGCGGTGGACGCGGAGTTCGACCGGGAGCATCGGCCGGAGCGGCCGATCCCGGCGGGGGTCTTCACCGAGAAGCAGGTTTGGAAGATCGGTGGTGGAATGCTTGGATTGGGGGCGCTGATCGTGGTGTTGCTGGCGAAGGCATCGCTGGTGTGGGTGCTGCCGCTGGTGGGTGCGATTCTCGCCTATGACTTCTTGCACAAGCAGTGGAAGGGCTCAGTCTTCATCATGGGAGCCTGCCGGACGCTGCTCTATTTCGCGGCGGCCTCGACGGCGGTGGATGCCGGACTGGGTTTGAATTGGCCGGTCGTGCTCTGGGGGAGCGCGCTGCTGCTTTACATCGCGGGGCTGAGCTTCGCCGCGCGCGAGGAAAGCAAGGGGAAGTCGCTGGTCGGGCGTCCGCTGATTTTGCTCGGGGCTCCGGTGCTTGCCTGGATTGTCCTCGCCTTCAACGATATTTCACCGCTGGTGAAATGGCTTGGACTGGCGTGCACGGTGGGCTGGACGGGCTACGCGATTTTTCGGGTGCGCCGCGACCATGAGGACGAGGATCGGATTGGTGACTTCGTGGCCAATCTGCTGGCAGGGATTGTTCTGATCGATGCGGCGGCGGTGGCTTCGAGTGTCGGTTGGCCGTTCCTGATTTTCGCGGGAATGCTGCCGTTCACGCTGGCGTTGCAGCAGCGGTTTGTGGCTACGTGACGCGGCTTCTTACGCGAGGATGTCGTGGACGACGTGAGCTTCCTCGACGCCGGTGAGGCGCTGATCGAGGCCTTGATAGGGAAAGGTGAGGCGGGTGTGGTCGATGCCGAGGGTGTGGAGGATGGTGGCGTTGAGATCGCGGATGTGGACGCCGTTCTCGAGAATGTTGTAGCAGTAGTCGTCGGTGAGGCCGTATTCGAAGCCGGCCTTGATCCCGGCTCCGGCCATCCAGAGTGAGAAGCAGCGCCCGTGGTGGTCGCGGCCGTGGTTGTCCTTTGTCAGGGTGCCCTGGGAGTAGATGGTACGTCCGAATTCGCCGCCCCAGATGACGAGGGTGTCATCGAGCATGCCGCGTTGCTTGAGATCCTTCACGAGGGCGGCGGCTCCCTGGTCGATGTCGGAGCATTGATTGCGGAGGTCGCGGGGGAGATTGCCGTGCTGGTCCCAGCCGCGATGGAAAAGCTGGATGAAGCGGACGCCGCTCTCGGCGAGGCGGCGGGCGCGGAGGGCATTGGAGGCGAAGGTGCCGGGCTTCCGCGCTTCCTCACCGTAAAGGTCGAAGGTGGATTGCGGCTCCTTGGAGAGATCCATCAATTCGGGCGCTGCGGTTTGCATGCGGAAGGCCATCTCGTATTGGGAGATGCGGGCCTGGGTTTCCGGATCGCCGAAGCGGTCGTGGTGCAGGCCGTTGAGTTTGGCGAGGCCGTCGAGAACCTTGCGGCGGTCGTCGCGGGACACGCCTTCGGGATTTCTGAGATAGAGGACGGGTTCGTCGCCGGAGCGGAGTTTGACACCCTGGTGCTGCGCGGGGAGGAAGCCGCTACCCCAAAGCCGCGAGTAGAGGGCCTGGAGGTTGCCGCGGCCGCGCGAGATCATGACGACGTAGGCGGGCATGTTCTCGTTCTCGTTGCCAAGGCCGTAGCTGAGCCACGCCCCCAGGCTGGGCAGACCGGGCTGCTGGCGACCGGTATTGATGAAGGTGATGGCCGGGTCGTGGTTGATGGCCTCGGTGTACATCGACTTCACGATCGTGATGTCATCCACGATGCCGGCGGTGTGCGGAAGGAGTTCGCTGACCCAGGTGCCGTGCTGCCCGTGGCGCTGGAACTTGAACATCGGCGCGACGCAAGGAAACGATTTCTGGCCGCTGGTCATGCCGGTGAGACGTTGGCCGTTGCGGATCGATTCCGGAAGTTCCTGACCGTGGATCTTTGGAAGGGATTCCTTGTAGTCGAAGGTGTCGATGTGGGACGGGCCGCCCGACATGAACATATAGATGACGCGTTTGGCCTTCGGCGCGAGGCGCAGGGCGGGGTGCGGCATCGAGGCAGCGGCGGCGGTGCCGAGGAGGCCGGGTTGGAGGAGCGTGGAAAGCGCGGCCCCGCCGAGTCCGCCGCCGGTGCGGAGGAGGAATTGGCGTCGGCTGTGGGTGCGGGCGGCTTCGGTGAGCGGGTGCATAGGCGGTAAGCGAGGAGGTTCAGCCGCGGACGAGGACTTCGTCGAGGTGAGGATCATGTTGGCGAGGACAGCCCAAGCGGCGAGTTCGGCGGGATCGAGGGCTTCGTCGCGCGGGGATTCGCCGGCGGAGAGGTATTTTTTCGCGTCCTCGGGATTCGCGCGGTAGATGGCGAGTTGGCTGTCGAAAACTTCGCGGCAGACGGCGATCTCCTCGGGCAGGGCATCGCGGGCGAGGGTGAGGCGAAAGGCGCGGTGGATGCGGGCGTCGGTCTCGGGCGTGGCCTTGAGCAGGCGTTCGGCAAGCTTGCGCGAGGCCTCGACGAATTGAACGTCATTGAGCGTGACAAGGGCCTGGAGCGGCGTGTTCGTCCGGTCGCGCTGGACGACGCATTGCTCGCGGGAGGGCGCGTCGAAGATGGTCATACTGGGCGCGGGGGCCGAGCGCTTCCAGTAGATATACATGCTGCGGCGGTAGAGGTTCTCGCCTTTGTCCTGAACGAAGCGGAGGTTGCCGTCGAGGGAGACCTCGTTCCAAAGGCCCGGCGGTTGGTAGGGCTTCACGCCGGGGCCGCCGATGTCGGGGACGAGGAGGCCACTGACAGCGAGGGCGTTGTCACGGATGAATTCGCCCTGGAGGCGGAAGCGGGAGCCGCGCGAAAGGAGCCGGTTCTCGGGATCGGCCGCGAGTGAAGTCGGAGAGACGCGGGACGACTGCCGGTAGGTGGCGGAGGTTACGATCTGCCGCAGGGTGCGTTTGATGTCCCAGCCGTTGTCGACGAAATCGGTGGCGAGCCAGTCGAGCAATTCTGGATGGCTGGGGAGTTCCCCCTGGTTACCGAAATCCATCACGGTGCCGACAAGGCCGCGCCCGAAGAGCATGGCCCAGTAGCGGTTCACGGCGACGCGTGCGGTGAGCGGATGATCGGGGCGCACGAGCCATTGGGCGAGGCCAAGCCGGTTCGGGGGCGCGTCAGCGGGCAGGGCCGGGAGCGCCGACGGAACGCCGGGTTTCATTTCCTCGTCGGTGATCGGAGAATTGTAGTCGCCGCGGTTGAGAACGTAGGTGACGCGGGGCTTCGCGTTGTCCGTCATGATCATCGCAGTGAAATCGCCGGTCTTCTTGAGGAAGGCCTGTTCCTCGGCGTCCAGGGCCGCAAGGGAGGCCTCGATTTTCCGGTAAGGCTTGTCCTCGCGGGTGTGGTAGAGTTTGACTAGGGCGTTCAGCTGGTCGGGGGTGCGCTCGGCCGCAGGGACGGCGAGCAATTCGTCCAGCGGATCGCGGCCCTCGCGGGCGACGGCGATTTCCTCGGCACCGAGGGCACGGTTGTAGATACGGATGTCGTCGACGCTGGCGTTGACGTTCGATCCGGCGTCGCGGGCCCCGATGCGGAAGGGGACATCGGCGAGGATGGGGCCGTTCAGGTCATCCTGCTCGACATTGAATTCGACCGATTCGCCATTGAGGTAAATCTTCATTCCGCTCGCCTTGCCGCTGCCGTCGTAGGTCATCGCGACGTGCTCCCACTGGTTCGGGCGAAGCTTCGGTTTCGAGACGATCTTAAGGGCGTTGTCGGGCCACTTGTTGACGATGTGCGAGCCGATACTGCCGCCTTGGAGCCAGAGATCGTAGCCGCGGTAGGCATCGGAGGACTTCATGCGGGAAAAGAGCGCCCCGTTCACGTTCTTCGGAGCATTGACCCAGGCCGCGAAGGTGAAGGCCTGCGTCGCATCGGCGAAGGCGCCGACGTTCGGGAAGTCGATCGTGGTCTTTCCGTCGAGTTGGAAGCAGGCGTTGCCGTCGCGCTCCTGACGCGTGTTTTGGCCCGAGAGCTTGCCCGTGGTTCCCGTGAGGATCTCGCGAAGCGGTTCGTCGGCCTTCCCGTCGAGAGGAAAATGGTGGACGAGTCCGACGGGGGCCGTCTCGGTTCGCTGTCCGCCCGCGTGCTCGGCGGATTTCGCGTCGAGCCAGGCGGTG
>JAHEDC010000477.1 GCA_024641425.1 Verrucomicrobiales bacterium
TGTCGGAGAGGCCCAGGGTATCGAGTTCGGCGAGGACCTTGCCGATCTGGGCATCGGTGTAGGAAACGCAGGCGAAGTAGGCGTGGCGCAGGAGGTCACGGTCGCTGCCGCCCGAGTAGGCGTTGATCTCGCCGGAGTTCGTGATTGTGGCGGCATTGGCTCCGGCGGGCGCGCCGAGGGGGCTGGGCGCGGGGAGGGTGGCGGGATCGTAGAGGTCCCAGTAGGCCTTGGGTGCGTTGAACGGCAGGTGGGGCTTGAAGAAGCCGACCGCGAGGCAGAAGCGGGTCCCGTCATCGGCGAACTCGCGCAGCTTGTCGATCGCGGCCAAGGCCATTTGGCCGTCGGGATAGGCGTCATCCGGAAGGCTTTGCCCCATTCCATCGATTCCGATCTCATAGGCCGGGGTGGTGCCACTGACCCGGCCGGTGCCGTTGGCGTAGGCGAAAAGCGGGTAGCGTTGCGCTCCCCACTTGTCGAAATCGAAGAGGATCTCGTCCCACGAGAAGCGCATGTCGGCGACGGTGGCCGCGCTCCGGCCGAGGTCGTAGACGGAGGGGAAATTCCAGCGGTAGCCGTCGGGTTCGTGGCTGATCTTGCCGAGCGAGACCGTGTGCCAGCCGTTGCGGCGGAGGAGGTCGGCCCAGCTTTCCGGCTGCGCGGGAAGGCTGGCGGGCATGAGCACTTCAAAGGCATTGTTGTCGTCGCTGGCGGCCGTCGGTCGAAGGCCGGTCATCAAGGCGTAGCGCGAGGCCCCGCAGGTGGGGACGGCGACGTAGTGGTTGCGGAACAAGCGGCCCTGGCGGGCCAGCGCGTCGATGTGCGGCGTGACCATGTGGGTGGCCCCGTAGCAGCCGAGTTCGGGCCGCAGGTCATCGACGGCGATGAAGAGGACGTTGGGAGGAGCGGCGGCGGCGAGCGCTGGGCCGAGGAGGAACGTGAGAAGGCAATTCTTCATGGGTTAGCCTGGAGAAGCTCGAAGCCGTTCAAGAGGAGGAAGTTGTCGCCGCCGTTCGGTTGGAGCGCGCGCAACTTGAGCGTGAGCGGCGAGCCGCCGTCGTGAGAGAAGGCGAAATCGAGCACTGGAATCTGGCCGTCGTTGATGAAGGTGGTGTTGAGTCCGGCGGAGCCGAGGGCCGTCGGCTGGACCGCATCTCTGGTTAGTCCGCTGATCTGGCATTCGATCGTGTTCGGGGTGGTGGGGCCCGCCCCCTGCGCGAAGCCGAGGGTGCTTCCGGTGAGGGGTTCGAGATGCCACGAGCGGAAGCGGTAGTCGCCCGCCGCTAATCCGGTGATCCGGAGGTCGATCGCCCCCCTGCGGGTGGCGATGAAATCCGAGACCAGAAAGGAGAGCGAAGTGTCTCCGCCGGGAATGGCGCGTGTGCTGTCGGTGTTGGCTCCGCGGAATTCAAGATTCGTCCCCTCGGGCTGGGAAACCGTCACCTGGCGAGCGCCGATCGTCTTGGTGTAGGAAGGGGCATTGGCGGCCTGGTCCGCCGCCGAGCCTGAGAGCACGCGGAAGCCCGACTGGCTGGGCGAGCCGAGCGCGTCGCTCCGGTTGAAGTCGACGCCGAGGAGGGGAGTGTAGGTGACGGGCGCATTTGCCTGACCGACGGGCTGGTAGCCGACGCCGTCGTACCACGCCCGCCGGCTCGCACCGCCCGTGTTGGTGTTGCCGAGATAGACGTCGACCGCGCCGCCGCCCGCGACCGTGACCTGTCCGAGGTTGATGCCGAAAAGATTGCGGAGGAAAACAGAACCGTTCCATCCGGCCGTCACCTTCACGCTTCCGCTGAAGGTCAACTCCGCCGCGTTGGTAACGCCTGCCGTGCTCGCCACCGGGGGCTCACCGGGCGAACTGTAGGCCGTGAGCGCCCCGGAGGTCAATCCCGCCGAGAGAATCCAGTTCTGCGCGTCGTCGATGACTTGATCCCAGTAGAAGGCCCAGATGGCGTAGGCGCCGTCGGGGAGGCCGGTGAGCCGGGTGGTCAGCTCCGGAAGGGAATTCGAGGAAATCGCTCCCTGGAAAACGGTATCGCCATTGGCTTCCGAGGTGGGCCCGCGTTTGTTCCATTGGGTGTTGTTGGAAGAGGAGGAATCCGGTCCGACCCATGTCGTGTCTGCCGGAGTTCCGCCGGTTTTGAAGGTGTTGCCGAAGGTGCCTTCGAGGGCATCGACATAGGTGATCGATCCGGCCGGGGGCGGGGGAGGATTGCCAGCCGGGGCGGTGGAGGGCAGCGCGGGCCCCGTGGTGATCCGCATGTTTGCGAAGCGGGCCTGGGTCGCATCGAGGCCATCGCCGAGCAGGAAGGCGACGCGGTTGTAGGTGAAACGCGCCAGCGGCACATGGAGGAGGTTTTGCGACGGATTGTAGGCGCCGCCGTCGGTGAAGTTCACCGCGAGGTCCAGGGTGTTCCCGTTGCGGGCGATCATCAGGGTGAAGTCGACCGGCGTGTTCGCGGGCACCGGGGCGGCGGCGGCCGGCACGGGGCCGAGGGTGGTGGAGGCGGTCGCCTCGAAGGGATGACTGGCGCCCGTGCCGTCGCCCGATACGATCACGGTGGCGGCGGTGGCGGGAGCGCCGGCCCAGACCCCGACATAACCCCCGCCATCGCCCGTTGTCACCGGGTTGTCGCCGTCGAAGAGACCGAGGCGGAAACCGTCTCCAGCGAGCGGGGCGTTGACGGTTACCGTGCCGGCGAGGCGGATGAACTGGCCGTCCGCCAGGGTCACGGGATCGAAGTTGGCCGCGATGCAGTCCCCATCGGCATCGGTGGTGACGGGGGAGGCGGTTGCCGCGCTGCCGCCGGCGAAGCCGGTGTTTCCGAAGACGGTCACCCAGGTGGCCACCGGCGAGGGATCGTCGTGCGGGTCCGGCAGGTAACCGAGCGAAACGAGGAACGCGTCGGTCTTGAAGAGCGTATCCTGGTAACCGTAAAACGGGCCGCTGGTGTCATCGGGGACATCGAAGTTGAAGAAGCTGTGCGGCTGGCCCTCGTAAAGGTGGAGATCGCATCGCCGTCCCTCCGCCTCCATCGCGGCCTGGTAGCCGGTGCCCACGGCGACCGGGACCAGGGCGTCGCTGGTGCCGAGGAAGAACACCGTTGGCGGCGCGGTGGCGTCGAGGTTGTGCAATGGCGAGATGTCCTGCCAGTAAGCCTGTACCGTGCTGTGGCCCCATCCGCCGGGGCCGTTGTCCACGACCGCGTTGTAGAGCACCAGGGCGTTCGGTTTCGAACTGATCGCGAAGTTCTCACCCGGCTCCTCGTAACTGGCGAGCGTGGCCGCCGCGGCCGCGATGTGGCAGCCGGCCGACCCGCCGCCGGCGGCGATCCGGTTGGGATCGACTCCCAGCGAAGCGGCGTTCTGGCGGACATAGCGGAGGGCGGATTTCGCATCCTTCACGCATTCCTGCGGGGAAGTGCCGTGAAGGTTCTTCACCCGGTATTCGGCCGAGATCGCGACCATTCCGCGGGAGGCGAGGTATTCGCACTGCGGGTGGAAGTGGCTGGCCGAGCCATCAACCCAGCCCCCGCCGAAAAAGAAGACGATGGCCGGGCGCTGATGCGAGGGCTGATGGCCGGGCGGCGTGAAGACGTGCAGGGTCAGGGTCACCGCTCCCCCGGTGCTGTTCACCGTCTCCTTGAACGGGATGATCTGGTCCGGGGTGTAGCCGGGGATGTCATAGGCCCGCGCCGCGGGAGCCGCCAGTAAGAACAGGCAGGAAATCCGGATTTGGGCATTTCCGAGGGGCATGGGATGATCGGGGGTGTTGTTTCGTCAGGGAATGGCAAATGCCCCGCCCTCGGGAACGGGACCGGGGCATTCGAAATCACAAGGCCGGTGCGCATCCCGTGCCGGATCAGCTCCGGCGCCGACGGCGCAGCAGGACGAGCGAAGCGAGGCACCCGAGCAGGGCGGCGGAGGGCTCGGGGACAAACGTGAGGTCGACATTGGAGAACTGAACCTGGTCGGCATCGAGATTGCCACTGGCCAGGAAACCAACCCGGTTGAAGGTGTAGGTCTCCGGAGTGGTATCCGTGAAGGCGCTGATGAGGCCGAATTGCACGGAGTCGGAGGTGCGGAGGAGGGAACTATTGATCAGGAGGCCACCAAGAGCGGTCCGCTCAAGCGAAAAAATGAGATCGAAGGTGTCGCTCGCGAATTGGACTCCCGGGCTCCCGCTCGTGTTGTGGATCACATTCGCCGCGCCCGAGCCCGTCGCCATGACGATTCCGGTGTTCGGGTTTACCCGTTCCCAAAGGTTAGAATTTGTTGTGGCGTTTGAATTTCCAACGATGTAGCCGAGCCACCCGGAAGTGTCCGGGCTTCCAGCCGCATCGTAGAGACTCCAGCGAAAATCGTTCGCCCTGTTCGCCACGATGCTGGAGAGCGTGACGGTGCCCGCGAGAGTGATCTTGTCGCCGACATTGGAAAGGGTGACGCTTGAGAAGGACGAGTATACCGACGTGGCGTCCGCATTGTTGGCGGTGCCGTCGCCCACGGTGGGCGATGCGGTGTTCTCATTTGTCAACGTCGCGGCACCCTGGCCCAGCGCCCATGGACCGGTGACAAGTGCTGCGTGGGCCGGGGTGGATGCCACGAACGCGGCGGCGAGGAAGATAACGTTGTTTTTCATTCAGGTTTTGGTCGGGTGGGGGCGACGTCGGGTGGACGGATCACGGATTGGCTTGGGCACGTATGAAGTTGCTGGAGTTCCGCGTCAAGGTCATTCTAACGAGCGCGTCCCCGCTGCCGTCGGTGGTGATAAGGTGATAAAATGACAGGACAATTATTGGAAAATGCTTGTGATTGCGGGGCGGGGAGATCTGGTTTTTGCTTTACGGGGCGGTTGAGGGCAGGGTGCATCTTGCCCCGGGGATTTCGTCGTGTTGGCAGTTGGGCTCTTTGTTAGGGTGCGGGTGTGTTACCGGATTTCGTTGGATGGGTTGATCAAAGAGCGGTGAGGAGGGATTGGCAGGAAGATTTTGGGACAGGAAAATGGCG
>JAHEDC010000478.1 GCA_024641425.1 Verrucomicrobiales bacterium
GAAATGGAGCTTCGTTTCGTCGGCGTTGGCGGAGGAGCCCGTGGGCTCGATCTCGACATTGCCTTCGGCGGCCGTCGTCTCGTAACGCGACGGCATTTCCAGGGTCCAACGGAGGCGGTGGATGAAGAGGTCGGTGCGCGGCAGGGAAAGCGTTGCGTTGCCCGCGACGGGATCGAGTTTTGCCTGTTTGTCCGCATAGCAGAGGGAAATGCGCGTTGTGCTCCGCTGGTCGAGGGCGGGGAGTGCGAATTCGAGGGGACCGTCGGCCGTGCGGCGGATCGGTTGGGCCGCCTCGTCGTTCAGACTGCAACTGAGGATTTGCCCCCCGGCGGGCGCTTCCAGCGACCACGTGAGGCTGTCGCGGTGCCCGATCAGGTACTCTGCGGTGGTCAGGATTCCGCCGTCGGCAACGAGGCGTTGGGTGAAATTCGCGGACTCGATCATGGCCTCCGCGATTTTCTCGCGGGGCAGCCATGTCGCAAGAATGGTGGCGGGCGTTCCCTCCGTCGAAAGGGTCACGGCCTCGCTTCCGGAAAGTAATTCGCGCAAACCGGACGGCGGGAGCTGGACAACGGAAAGGCGGGTTCCGGAGTCGTCGGTGAATTCGACGCCAGCGATCGGTTCGAGCGCGAACATGGCCGGGACCGCGACAGGCGTGCTCCCATCCGTCGGCGGAATTATCCGAGGGGACACCAGCGACCAGGGGTCTCCAAGCGGGGGCCGTGGGAGCTGCCAGACAACGTGGAGATCCCGTTGAAGACTGCCGTCCGGCTCCCAGTCGACCAGCAGCTCGCGGCCCGCGGTGCTGGCAGCGTTGGCGTTTGGTGACGCCCAGTGGGCAAGGCCCTCGCCGGTCACGGAAACGAGGCGCGCGTGGCGAGGCCAAACGAGGACCGTGCGGGCACCGTCTCCCTGCTCGGCGCGGAGGTGGACGAGTCCGTCAAAGGCGAGCCGCGAGTCGACGAGGCGGACCGCGATCTCGGCATCGGCCTCCCAAACGGTGGGAAGCTCGGGAGCGACGCTGCCTTCCTCCGGCTGGAGCTTCACATGGGTGGCAATGGCGTAGACGCGCCGGCCGTCGACGGTTCCAAGCAGGGGCTCGCCGATGGGAGCCATCTTCAGGTCGGCGTCGATGTGCAAACGCGCGATGGTGGCGGCCGCGCATTCGAGTTCGAGGGCTTCGAGCCTTTTCGCGCCGAGGGCGAAACGGAGTGTCGCATGGACCGTCGATTCCGGTGGCACCCGCAGGTTGAATCCCTCGGGGGAAGCGATCACCTGCCCCGTGCCGGATTCGACCTCGTCGAGGCGCAGGTCGCGGGATTGCACCAGTGGCACCAGTTGCCAGGTGGCGGTGAAGTTTTCGACATCCGCGTCAAACAGGGTAACGGCGTACTCTCCTTCTCTGGTGATCGCGCACTCGATCCGTTGAACGGCGAAAGGCAGCGGAACCTCTGCTGCGCGTTCCCGTTCTGCCATGCGCAGGGTCTCATTCTCGGTGAGGATCTGCCGAAGCTGACCGTAAGGCATCGTGACCTGAGCGGTGCCCGCCACGGGTGGGGTCTCTCCGGCGACGGCCGTCACGGAGCCGATGAGAAAAGCAAGGAAGCGTGAGGTATTCATGCCCATGAGTCTCGCGGGCGTTTGTGAAATTCCAGTGAAGCCCCCGCGAATTCGCCATGAATCCAACTGTTCCCCCACGGTAATGCGGTCCCATGGGGAGGGTCAGTTCCGCTCCGGTAAGAGTCGCGGCTTGAGCGACAGGGGCTTCAACGGTCGAGCGCCCATCCTGGGAATTCCCTCCTCGACGGAAACTTCCAGACTCATCAAGGCATGGGTCTGATTGATTGTCGGCTCGCACAGGAGGGACCATTTCGTGGCCGGCTCGCCCGCCGCGAAGACCGATTGGGGAATCGGAGCGACACCTCCGGTCTCCACACGACAGAGCATGGGAAAGGTCTCGCCGGAAATCAGGTGCATCATGAGGAACGCATGGCCTGCTATCCTGCCATCGAAAGCCTCATAGGAAGCGACCGCCTCCCTTGAATACCGATCACTGACCCGGATGTCCGGAATCGGCTGCGCGGGATCCACCGCTCTCGTCTCGAGGTGTCGGCAGGAAACCCCGAGGAAGGTGATCAGAATCAACGGAACACCGCGCGGCAGGAGGGTCACTCGCTTTTCTCCGTATCGCCGCCGCTTTCCTCGGCCTGGGATTTGCTGGCTTTCGCCTGGGCACTCATGGCTTCCCTCTGGATTGTCGGCATGACCTCCGCCATGTAGGTACCGAATTTACTCATCGCTGATTTTCCGACCTCCGATCCGTAGAAATCAGCGAGGGCCTTGAGCTCCTCGGCGGTGAAGTGCTTCACCATCGCGTCCTTCATTGCTTTGGTGAGGGCCGGAATGTCGAGATGTTTCGTAAAGACATCCTTGAACGCTTTCCGCTGGTCTTCGGGGAGGTTCTTGGCCATCTGCTCCGCCATGTCGGCGAACATGTCCGCGGGCGGCGTCGCCTTGAGGTAGCGCCCCGCTTCGGCGGCTCGGTTTTCGGGAGTATCCTCGATGGCGAGCGCGAGGGGGTTCAGAGGCAGGGTCGCAAGGAGGAGGCTGAGAAAAGCGAGGCGAAGGGGTGTGGGGCGCTTCATGATGGTGGGTGGAATGCGGGATTGCAAAGTCGTGTGCGTGCCGCATTCGCGACATCGAATGCTATCGCGGCGAACCGGGGAGGAAAAGGGAATTCTCGAATGGGAGGATCGTTCCGCTCCTGCTGCGAATTGGATCCGTGTGGTGGAGGTTGACCGAGTAAGAGGGACGCAAGGGGGGCAACGGAGGCTTTCCTCGTCTTTTGCGCCCATTATTCAAGCTTCCGGGAAGAGGGGCGAACGTGTATTCTGGCCGTGATGTGGTGCCTCTGCATCTCCGAAACCTCCAGGATCCTTACCCATGAAAACGCACCGACTGTTCGTTCCCGCTCTTCTTGCCACGATGATGTCCGCTCCGGCGGAGGACTATGTCGCGGACTTCGGCAAGCCCTTGGACGAGGGCTGGAGTTTTGTCCGCGAGGACAAGACGGAATGGCGGCTGAGGGATGGAAATCTCGAGTTGCTGGCGCAACCCACGAATATCTGGGGCACTCAGAATGACGGGACGGAGAATTTCCTCCTCCGGGCCCTGCCCATAGGGGCATCGACGGTCGAAGTGACTTTGGATTTCGATCCCGAAAAGGAATACGAGCAGGCTGGGCTGATGATCTACCTCGACGACGACAACTACCTCAAGTTCGACCGGGAACTCTACGATGGGCCGTCGTGTACGCTGGTCCTTGAAAAGGATGCCAAGCCGAATGTCGTAAAGAAGATTCCCTTCCGCAAGGGGCCGCTCCGGCTGCGCCTGGAGATTGCCGACGGCAAGGTCAAGGGACTGGTCAAGGCACCCGGCGAAGAGGACTGGACCCAACACGGAGAGACGACTTTGCCGGGCCGCGCGGGCGAACTGCGGGTCGGTGTCTTCGCCTTGTTGGGCGACGCGAAGGCGCCGCGCTGGGCTCGGTTCAAGGATTTTGTGCTCCGTTCCGGGAAGGAGGGCGGGAATCCCGCCGCCGATCTTGATGGATACCGATTTGAATTCCCCGTTGTCGGCGAGATGCCCGAGAACCCGAAGGAAGGAGCGGATGGCGATTCCGCTCTCGTGAAGGGCGACCCGATGACGACGGACAATTTCAAGGCCGTGAAGAAGTTCGGTGGCGAAGCAGGCAAGCGTTACAAGGTCACCCTGCGCTTCCGAGGCGTGGTCGAACCGATGATGTACAAGGGAGGCACCGAGGACGGCGACTCCTTCTATATCGGAGGCGAGCCCGACAATGGCACCTATAACATCTACAGGATCGAGATCTCGGCACCCGAATCGCACTATTTCCTCAATCGCGAGGACATGGTCGGGCACCGGATTTTCGCCATCGATTACACGAAGACGATCGAGATCGATGGCGGCGCGACCGTGACCCTGAGCGGCGACGGCCAAAACGGGAGGCTCATCACCAACTTCAAGAAGCTGGTCGTGCCCGGCGTCGCCCCCGCCCCGAAGCCGTTCCACGGGCAGTTCATTCAGATCGACGTCATGGATGTCGTCGAAGCGGAGTAAACGAGCGAGGAGAGGAGTGTTGCTTCGCCCCGTCGCTGGCGTCGCCTCCATTACCATCGCCCTGCTCCCGTTCACGTTCCAAAATAGCAAGAAATCCGCTCTCGGACGCGCTCTCGATTGGATCAAGGCGAATGCCCTTGGCGACGCCGGGTTCTCGGTCCACGACCTTGCTCCGAACGACTACTGCTACATCTATCTGAAGAACGACGGCCGCGCCTGGCCGAGCGAGGAGTCCGCGGGCGCGACCTATGTCCTCTCAAGGGAGAGGAAACGCCCCGGCGCGAGGCGCGAGTTCACGGCCGGCGACTACATTGTCTGGAGACAGCGTTCTTAGGCTCTCCCGAACGCGCACCGTTTCCCGGGAGGATCAAAGACTGGCGCCGCCTCGGAAGAAGCCGCTCACGCCATCACCTCGAAGACCGGGTTCCCGCTCGAGATCGGCAGCGGGCGGTCCTGGAGATCGACGATGTGGGCCTTCGGATCGATCCCCAGCAGGTAGTAGATCGTCGCCGTCAGGTCCTCCGGAGTCACCGGGTTTTCCTCGGGCGCGCTCGCCGTCTTGTCCGACTTGCCGTAAACGAAGCCCTTCTTCACGCCGCCGCCGGCGAGGAGGACGGAGTAGCACTTCGGCCAGTGGTCGCGGCTGATGTTCTCGTTGATCTTCGGCGTGCGCCCGAACTCGCCCATCCAGACGACCAGCGTCTCGTCGAGCATCCCGCGCTGCTCCAGATCCTCCAGCAGCGTCGGCAACGTCTGGTCCGTCACGGGCAAATGGTAGCCCTCGACGATGGGATACATCCGGGTGTTATCGAAGCCGTGCGTGTCCCAGCCGCCATCGTTGATCCGCCGGCCGCCGA
>JAHEDC010000479.1 GCA_024641425.1 Verrucomicrobiales bacterium
TGCGGCAGCTCTTCTTTGGTCAGTTTCATGATTGGTGGGATTCGATCGCAAAGGATGTTGAGGGACACTAGCGAGGCGGCCCCCCCACTTCATCCCCTTTCTTCGAACACGTTGGAATTCTCTTCCTCCCGCGCCCGTGCCGGCTCGCTGCCCGCAATGCGGCCGGGATCTCGAAAACGCGCTCCTCCGCGACGGCGAAAACCCTTCCCGTCGCTTCCGCCCCCAGCGCATGGGTCCCGGTGAAGCTTCCAAAGGCAGGCAGGACGGCGTAATCCTCCGCGAAATGGAAACAGGGCAGCCGGAAACTCCCGCGCCGCCCGTCCGAAAGCCCGATGGCCGGATGCACGTGCCCTCCGATGGCGTAACCCGGGCCACCCGGCTTTGCCTCATGCACAAACGAAAACACTCCGCGCACAAGTGTTTCCGGCCAGATCTCGATCCCCCATTCCAAGGGCGGCACTCCTGCCGAGTGATCGTGGTTCCCCATGACGAGGGAAATTCGCAAATCCTTTCTCGACTCCCTCCAGGCCAGGAAGGCCTGCCGCACTTCCTCCGTGCGGCCGCTCCGGGCGTGAAGCAGATCGCCCAGCACAATGATCTCGCGCGCGCCTGTCGAGTCCACCAAACGTCCCAGTCGAGCGAGATCGGCGTCCTCGCATCCTCCGGGCACCGGGAAACCCACGCTGCGAAACGCGGCGGTCTTGCCGAGATGTAAGTCGGCGACGAGGAGGACGCCTTCCCGAACCCAGGAAACGGCTTTTCCGGGAAGCAGTCGGAAGATCTCTCCCTGACAGATGAACTCCATACCTTCCCTGAAACCCCGATTGATGTTCGTTGCAACCATCAGTCTAACGAAGAGGGACGCGCGCGCCCGCCTCCCCCCCTTTCAGGCGGTAAATATGGTAACTGTAGAGTTCCTCCAGTCCCTTCAGATAAGCCACCTCCACGAAATCCCCGCTTCCCTCGACCCGCTCCAGGATCCGGCCATCATTGGAATCCTCCCGGGCGAGCAGCCGGCCGCAAAGAAGGACAAAAAGCGGTCGTTTCTCGCTCCGTGCCCGGGCGATGAGCTCCTCGAGATCGAGCGGCTTCTTGAGGATGACGTTCCGCGGATCGTAGCTTGTCAGCATCCCCTTGCTCGTGCCGAAGGAACCACTCAGGACATCCGCTCCCGTCTCTCCGAAGGCCGGAGCCTCACCCCGCACGAAGGCCGCTGCCTCCCGGATCGGCTGCCTTTCGAAAACGACGAGTCGGTGCCGCGCGTCGGCGGTGGAGAAGGCGTAACTGGCAATGAAGAGGCCGAGCAACACGATCGCCAGCATCTCCCGCCGCGCCCGGAGACGGCCGCGTGAGACCATCCACGAAAGCGCCTCCACGCCGAGCACCATCGCCGTCGCGATCGCCACAATGCAGTAGATGAGATACCAGTTGTAGAAGAATCCGCTGGAGAAAGTCGCGACGACATACGCCGAGGCCGCCCCCCCCAGAAGCGCCACCACCATGAAGGCGGCCTGCCGCCGCTTCAGAAAGAGGAAGGCCAGGCCGATCACGAGGATCGCGGGCAGGATAACGGTCGTCTGCCAATAACTGAAGGGCGCCACTGTGATCTCCGAAGCCACGCTGGATCCCTCGTGCAGCGCGGGATCGCTCGTCTGCCAGGGAATTCCCTCGCAGACGTGGGACCACCAGTCACGGAGCCAGTCCCCGCCCTCGATCTTCGTCTGCATGTCCGTCTCGGCCATGTATTTCGAAATCTGCGGCACGAAGGGAGCCAGAACCTGCAGGGTCACCATGGCTCCAAAAACGTTCGCCACCGCCAGACGTCCGATATTTCCCCAGGGCCGGGGCTTCCGGAAGAAGAGCAGCGCGAAGGCGAGTCCGTTCTGGGCCGCGACCTCGAACAGGGCGCCCGGAAAGCTGAGCAATACCGCCACCTCGCACGCGGCGTAGGCGATCCAGAATTTCCACGCGCCCTCCCTCAGGGCGCGCATGAGCATGAGGAGGCCAAGGACGACAAAGAAAAGAAGATAGGCGTAGCCCCGCATCTCGACCGAATAACGGATGTGCCAGGGATTGAAGGCGAGGAAAAACGCCGCCGCGACCCCGGCCGCCGGATACCCCATGCGCGCGAGCATCAGGGCGAGTAGAAACAGGCAACCGAGGCCCGCCATCAACGGCAATACCCGCACGACCCATTCCCGGAAGGGCGGCCCATCCTTGGCGGCGAAGGGCTTCCAGATGGTGTGACTGACCCGCGCCAGTATGGAGCAAAGGATGTGGTTGTTCGACTTGTTCCGGAAAACGGTGTCCTGCCAGGGGACTGGCTCGAAGGTAATCTTTCCGTCCGCGTCCGCCACGCCCTCGCCCCAGACGTACGTCCGGAACGAGTATTCCTCGTCGTTCCAGAAACTGTGCGTCATCCTCGGCACGCGGTAGCAGGCCCCGACGAAAACGGCGGCGCCCGTTCCTATCCAGAACAGCCTCTGCGCACGGCCACGCTGGCGGATCTGCGGGAAAAGCTGGAACGTCTCGTCCGCGCCCAACGGCCGCCCCCACCAGCGCGCCGTGACGAGCAACCCCAGCGCAAGCACAAGATTCCCCGCCGCCATGTACCAGCAATACACGGTGATGTAATCGTCGATCTTCCACATCGTGCCCGCCGCCTCACGCTTGGCGATGCTTTTCCGCGTGCGCGCGTTCCACGGCTTGTCCGCCTCCACCAGAAAGACGATCAGGAGAATGCAGGTCACGGCCATCGCCAGCATCCACCGGCGGGGCGCCGTCGAGGCGACCCGGCAGGAGAGGCTACGGAGACGCGACACCATCGCCGTCACGCATTCAGGAACAGGGCGAGCGATGCCGTATAGCCGTGCACGAAATTTGTCGTCCCTACCGGGCCGACCTCCCCGTTGCAGAAGAAGCCCGCCAGCGGCACCCTCCCGAAGACTTCCTCCACGACTCCCGCGTCATGGTTCGGCTCGGAGAACATCCGGTGCCCGCGCCCGGTGCAGGTGAAGAGGAGACTCGCGAAAGGCTCCCCGGATTCCCGCTGCCGCGCCTCGCACAGCGCGCGCAATTCCGCGTCCGCCGCGTCCCGGTCCCGCATCTGGAACTGCAAGGTCTGTCCGACCCGCGGATACGCGCCAATCGCCAGCGCCCCCGCGTCCGGATCGCCACCCAGGATGCTGCGCACCAGGAAATCGCCGCTCTGGAATTCCTCGCGGTATTCGTCCATGGCCAGACCAGCGAGGATATTCCCCTGCGCGATCTCCTTCTCCTCGTCCTCCAGCATGTCGAAGGTCTCCTCGAGAACGTCATACGCCTTCCGCGAACCGATGCCGAAGAGGACGTTCTCGTTCACTGCCGTGATCGTGTAGGGACTCCCGATCGGCCGACAGCCCTGGCTGATCACGCCCTGCAAAACGACGCCCCCCCGGAACCCGACCGCCAGCGCGCCCGTTTCCTTGATCCCATCCTCGCGCAGAATGAAAACCTCCGCTTCCGAGCGACCGCCGCTGGCCAGTCCGCCGAAACACGGGACGCCGGGATAGCCCGCGTTCCAGGTCTTCAGCCACGTCTCGGTATCGAGCGTCAGCGGATTCGAGAGCACGATCCAGCCCGCCATGCCCTCGGCCTCCACCCCGGTCACGCTCGGCCAGTAATCGCCCCCTTTCGCGTTCTCCACCTCCCGCGCGCCGAAACTCGCAAAGCTGATCTCGGTATCCGGCAGATGCAGGAAAAGCAAGGCACAGCCCGAGACATTCTCGTTCTCCTCGCCCGTCCCGATGAAGCCGTCGCACGAACTCCCCACAATGCGCGGCACATGGCCGTGCACCTGCACCACCTCCAGGAAATCGTCCAGATGCGGGGCCCAATCGCTGCTCACGAAGGCAAACGCGAGCGACACCTTCCCGCCGACGCGCTCCCGGCATTCCTCAACCAAGCCCCGCACCGCCTCCTCGTCATAGGCGGAAAGGAGGATGCGGGAATGGGCGCGGTTGGACTCGGGCATGGAATGTCGGGGAGGAAAAAGAAAGGGGTACCAGGAACAGGGCTCGAACCTGCACGGGCAAAGCCCACCAGATCCTAAGTCTGGCGCGTCTACCAATTTCGCCATCCTGGCACGGAGGTCCGCCAACCGGCAAAGGCCAACGGAGCGCCATCATAAATGCATCCCCTTCGCTTCGGCAACCGGAAAGGGGGGAATTTCTTCGTGGGAGCCTGACATGGCTTCACCTTCCAGCGATTCGAGCACGCCCAGCGTAATCCCCCGTAGTGCGGGCATCCCTGCCCGCCCGTAAAGAGGGCATCCTGCCCTCTCCATCCCCGCAAAGGCAGGCGGACTGAAAAGTCCGCCCCACGGACACGGATTTGGAAATCCGTGCTACGCGATGCCATTCCCCGGGAAACCCGGATTCGTCGGGCGGGACGCCCGGCGGTTGTTTCCCTCGTGCCCAAGCTCCCGCTTGGGCGCGGGCCTGGCGGACGAGGCTCCGGCCTCGGGGGCGGGTGGACCCGAGGCTGGAGCCTCTGGGGGAGCGACGATCCCAAGCAAGAGCCGGGGATCGAGGAAAAATCGCACGTCCGCTTTCGAGACTCGCGCAATCGGGACGGCGCCAGTTCCTCTGCCCTTCTGCCATTCATTCCAGCACACTCTTCCTCTCCTTTCCTTTCCCACCTTGTCGCGGAGAAGGTCATCGAGTAACCGTACCCTTCCCACATTGCTCGGCCATGAAGATTAATCGGAAGCACATCATTCTCGCCCTCGCCGGGGTAGCGCTCTTTTTCGCTGGTTACCAGCGTGGATACGAGAAGCCCGCATCCAGGATTGGCATTGTGCGCGTCGAGTTTGTGGTGGTCGACGCCGTGACCGGAGAAGTGCTGGAGTTCTTCGACTACAGTTCACCTAGTTTGAGAAAGGACCATCCCTACCAAGGTGCGATTACCATGCTGAACGGAAGCGCATTCAACAGTTTCTTCGCGATCTC
>JAHEDC010000060.1 GCA_024641425.1 Verrucomicrobiales bacterium
AGGAAATACAAGCGGCAAGGGGAATTGAACACCACCCCGAATGCCGCGCGAAGGACCTGGAGACGATCTACGAAGGGATGCTCGAGAAACACGGCGCCTCGTTCAAGAGGCCGTTCGGATGGGCTGCGGCGGCTTTAAAGGAGAAGAACCCCCAATTCAAGGATCTCGAAGCGAGCATCGGCCAGGACCACATGCGAGTCATCTACAAGCAGGCGAGCCACAAGGTTCACGCAGCCGCCAACGGGGTCTCGACGTCACTCGGCACCCAAAGTTTCGGATTGAATGCACCGATGCTGCGTGCACCGAGCCACGAAGGACTCCGAGAACCGGCGATCCTGTGCGCCCATTCTCTGCGCCAGGTCTCTGCGGTCATCACGACGCTAGTTATCAGCGCTGAATGCCTCATCGAGATGGGCCTTTTCACGGAGTTCGTAAGGATGATTGAGCGCACCTTTGATCGGTTGGCCGAGCAGAAGTTGTCGCGATCGCCCTGAGCTGGGGTCCGTCTCCGCTCAGTGCTTGAACGGGAAATCACCCTCAAATAGCCACCTATGGCAGCCACTTGACGGAATGATCGAACGCTTCTCCGGCCCGGAAAAGACCTTTCAGAAGCACACCGCGGACTCACAACAATGCCCACACCCGGAGAAACGACAGGAGTGTCGTGACTCCTTACCGCTGCGCGAAGCCTAAGGTCAACTGCTCTTGCCCGCGTCGGAACAAAACCACAGCTTGTTGCCTTCGCTGTCGAGGAAGGAGCCGATGGGATTGGTGCCGTAGATCTGGACGGGATCGGAAACGGTGACGCCGCGCTCGAGCAGGGCCTTTTCCGTGGCATAGGCATCCTTCACCTCCAGGGTGATGCGGGCGTTCAGTTCATCCGTTGGTTTCCCATACCATTCGTCTTCGGGTTTGAGCAGAATGACGACATCGCCAATCAGAAACGCCAAGTCGATCCCACGGGTGGTCTCCGGTGGCAGGCCGAGCGTTTCCAGATAGAAGTGCTTCGCCCGTTGCGCGTCGGAAACGGCCAGGGACACGGCTTTCACCTGAATGAAATTCAATTTGTCTTTTTCGCTTGTGCTCATCGTGCATGATTAGGTTGCAGGGAGGCGGGAGGTCAAGGTCCGACTCATTTGGGGCCAAGCCGGTCTTTGGGGCTCAGACCCCGCCGTCTCACATCGCCGCCCCCCCGTCGCATCGTGGGTGAAGCCGTGAAGACCGTGTTGTGAAGAGTCGGCGCAGCGGGCCGCAGCGCCCTACCGGGATGGGCTGGCGGAGCGGGCGCGAGAAATCCCGGCGGGTGTGCGCGGCGTCCGATGGCCGGGCCGTCGGTCAATTTCACGGCTTGTGGAAGGTGGAATGGCAGGGCACCTTGGTCGCCTGATCCCATTGCGATCCCCGGGGAGAATCGAACGGATTTCCGGCAATCGTTTTCATACCCGACCACCAACCAACCAACCAACCAACGGCTCAAGATTATGACCACACTCATCGGCTATCACCGCGTCAAGGACAAGGACCACTGGCTTGCTTCCCCGAAGCGCAAGGAACTCTTCGGATCCATCGGCGTCACCAACATCCGGGAGTTTGTGGACCCGAAGCACCCGACCCAGGTCGCGGTGATGATGGACGTTCCGGACATGGATGCGTTCCACACCCTCATGAGCTCGTGCGCTGGCGCGGACGCGATGGCTCATGACGGCGTGCTGCCCGAGACGCTCGTCGTTCTCGTCGAGGCGTGAGGAAACGGGGGCGGCACGGCATACCCGGACTGCAAAGGAACGAATCCGCCATGACCCGCAGCCTCACAGAGCCACCCTGCGGGAGCATCGTGAAGGGTGCGGCTAAGACGGTGTTGGAGCAGGCGGATCACCGCGGTGCTGAGCTGCCTGATCGCGCTTCATTAGGCACCTTACCTTGCTTGCGCGAAGGAGCGCGCTCGAAGATCCGGGTGATGGTGAAGCGCATCCTGAACAAATACGGCTCCCCGCCGGACTTGCAGGAGGAAGCGGTGAAGACAATCCCCGCGCAGGCCGAATTGCTGTGCGCGGAGTGGGTTTAAACACCGCCGGGGCGATTCCCATGCGAGGGGATGCCGCCCGGGATTGAATTCATGGTGGTCGCGGATCAGATTCCATCTTAGAATCCTTTCTCAGTATGAAGGAAACCCTCAAGCGTCGGGAATTCACCTGGCTGGCCTCGTCCGGGGTCTGCGGGGTGTTCGGCGCGTCGGCCTTCGGGGCCGAGCCGGGGGAGCTTCGCGAGCAGGATCCGGCGGAGATGCGGCTGGTGCTGCTGGGGCTCAACGCGCTGGCCCGCGCCCACGAATTGAGTTATTTCGCCGACGGGCATCGCGGGGCGAGCCTGATTTCGGCGCATCTGCTCTGCGACGAGAACCAGCTCGCGCCGGAGGCCCGGGCGCGGATCGAGAGCCTGTTCGATGCCAACTGGGCGAAGGCGCCGCTTTGCCAACCGTTCCCGGAATCGGATCCCGATCCGGCCGAACTCGGGAAGATCGGGGAGGCGCTGGCGGCAGGGCGGGGGCAATTGCGCGAGGTCGGGCACAACGCGATTTTCGCCATGCTGGCGCTGAAGGGATTCCGCATGCTGCCCTCGGCGGCGACGCCGGAACGGATCGAGGGCGTCTGCAAGCTGATCCGGGACATCAAGCCGTGGCGGGACGAGGCGCCGGATCCGGAGATCGATCCGCCGGCCTTTACGGACGCAGCGGCGGCCTCGCGCTTCGTTTTGCATGAGGCCAGTGCGGCGGTCGACCGTTTCAAGGGCTTCGGCCAGGGCTTCTCCGGCCACATGCTGACCTTCGGCCAGGCGCTGGTGGAACTGGCCGCGATGGGCGACGCGGAGTGGGCCGAGAGTTGCCGCCTGGCTTTCCGGAAATATGTCACCGTGACCCGCAAGGGCCCGCAGCCGGACGATCGCCGGATCGCCGATCACGGTCCCAGCGCCTTGCGGCCAAATGGCACGGAATACTGGCAGAAGCGCGGGGAGAAGACGCTGGGAATCGGCCATGTCTTCAAGTACCCCTACAGCTACTACGATCTCTTCCGGCATGTCGACGATCCCGCGCTGAAGGCGGAATGGGAGGCCAAGGCGGATCAGTTGTTTTGAAAGCGGAAGGAAGGCAACCGGGGCGGTCGCCCTACAATTGTTTATGGACATTAAAACGCCACATATGACGTTTATATTGCAAAAAAGCTATTGATACGCCATATTTGACGTGTAATGAAGATTCAATCGCAGATGACCGACGACCGGGTGCTTGCCGAACTGGGCGGGCGCCTGGCGCGGGTGCGGCTGGAGAAGGATCTCACGCAGAAGGCATTGGCGACGCAGGCCGGGGTGGGGGTGCGGACGGTGCAGCGGTTGGAATCGGGGGAAGTGGCGACCCAACTGGGCGGTTTCCTGAGGGTGTGCCGGGCGCTGGGACTGCTGGAGCGCCTGGACGCGCTGATTCCCGAAGCGCTGCCGAGCCCGATGGAGCAGCTGAAACGACAGGGCCGGAAAAGGAAGCGGGCCTCGGGCGAGCACAAGGCGCCGGAAACGGAAGCGCCGGAGAAATGGAGCTGGGGTGAGCCGTCATGATCGCGGAAGTCCGACTCTGGGGGCGCAGGATCGGGGCTGTCTCGATCGACGGGGGGCGGGATTACGCCGCCTTCCAGTATGATCCCGCCTTCGCCGGCAGCGGGATCGAGATCGCGCCGCTGACGATGCCGCTGGGCGACCGGGTCTACGCCTTTCCGGAATTGCCGCGGAAGACCTTCCGCGGGCTGCCGGGCCTGCTGGCGGATTCACTGCCGGATACCTTCGGCAACGCCCTGATCAATGCCTGGCTGGCGACGCAGGGGCGGGCACCGGGAGAATTCGACGCCGTCGAACGGCTCTGCTACACGGGAACCCGGGGCATGGGAGCCCTGGAATTCGCGCCCGTCATCGGCCCGAAACCCCGGCGGGCCCGGAAGATCGCGATCGACGCGCTCGTCGCGCTGGCGTCCGAGGTTCTGACCCACCGGGGCGCGCTGAAGGGCGATTTCCGGGGAAAGGGCCGCGAGAAGGCGCTGAATGACATTCTTCGGGTGGGAACCTCCGCGGGCGGCGCGCGGGCCAAGGCGGTCATCGCCTGGAACCGCGAGACGAACGAGGTGCGCTCGGGACAGATCGCGGCCGGAGCGGGTTTCGATTACTGGCTGCTGAAATTCGACGGGGTCGCCGGAAACAAGGACAAGGAATTGGAGGATCCCAAGGGCTACGGGGCGATCGAATACGCGTATTTCCTGATGGCGGAGGCGGCCGGAATCACCATGAGCGCGTGCCGGCTCCTGGAAGAGAATGGCCGTCGGCATTTCATGACCCGGCGTTTCGACCGGCTGGAGGGCGGCGAGAAACGCCACATGCAGTCGCTCGGCGCGCTCGCGCATTTCGATTTCAACCACGCCGGCGCCTATTCCTACGAGCAGGCGCTGCTGGTCATCCGGCAGCTTGGATTGCCGATGGAGGCGATCGAGGAGCAGTTCCGGAGGATGGTCTTCAACATCGTGGCCCGGAACCAGGACGATCACGTGAAGAACATCGCGTTCCTCATGGACAAGGCGGGCCGCTGGTCTCTGGCACCGGCCTTCGACGTGACCTACAGCTACAATCCGAGCGGCGACTGGACCGCCACGCACCAGATGAGCCTGAACGGGAAGCGGGACGGCTTCACGATCGAGGATTTCCGCGCCGGAGCGAACAGCGGGCTCCTGAAACGCGGGAGGGCCGAAACGATCGTCGACGAGGTGCGGGCTGCCGTCGAGCGCTGGCCGGAATTCGCCGAACAGGCCCAGGTCGACCGCGCCTGGCGGAAACCGATCCGGGAGAGCCACCGTCTCACTTTTCCGAAAGGGTGAGGCGTTGCGTTGCGGAGAAACGGAAGATTCCGGATCAATCCCGGGGATCAGCGTGCGCCTGAAAGAAACGCGGGACGCGGAGCAGGGAAATTTCCGCCTCGACAACGAGGGGAGCATCACCCCGGCCGCCCTCACCTTAGGCGAGTTTACATTACATATATTGTATGCAGTTATGAATGGGGTCTTCTGGGGGCCGATCCGGAGCCCTGCGGGCCGTGGTTTGGGATTCCACAGCGGCGAGGCGCGCGCGCGATCGTGCGTCGGAGTGGGTCTCGCCATGCGCGGCGGATTCCTCCAAGCCGATCGATCGCTACGGAGCGGCCGACGCTTTGCGGATGGCTTCGAGTTCTTCCCAGCGCGCGAAGAGTGTTTCGATCTCGCTGGTCAGTGCTTCCGTTTCGGCTTCGAGCGCGTCGGCCTCCTTGGCATGCTTGTCGTAGAAATCGGGATCGCGATACATCGTCTCGATTGCGGCGATCCGGGCCTCGGCTTCCGCGATGCGTGGCTCGATCGCTTCGAGTTCCCGTTCTTCCTTCCATTTGAGCTTCCGCGCCGGTTCCCTGGAGGCTTCGCCGGCTTTGGCCGCTCCGGCGCCTGCATTCGGTTTCGCGAAGGCCCTGGTGTTCGCGGCGGATTGGCGGGCCCGTTGGGCATTCTCGGCGCGTTTCTGCTGGTAGTAGCTGTAGTTGCCCTCCTGGATGACGACATGGCCGTTGCCTTCGAAGGCAATCATCCGGTCGCAGACGCGGTCGAGGAAATAGCGGTCGTGGCTCACGAGGAGCACGCAGCCGTCGAAATTGAGGATGGCCTCCTCGAGGATGCCGAGGGTCTGGAGATCCAGATCGTTGGTCGGTTCGTCGAGGATGAGGAAATTCCCGCCGTGCCGAAGGATTTTGGCTAGCATGACCCGGTTCTGCTCGCCCCCCGAGAGGCATTCGACGCGCTCGTTGATCCGGTCATCCGCAAAAAGGAAACGTTTCAGGTAGGAACGAACGGACATTTTCTCCGCGCCAAAGGTCACGTAATCGGTCTTTCCGGCGACCTCCTCGAGAACGCTACGGGTGCCATCGAGCTGGACGCGGGTCTGGTCCACGTAGTTGAAAAGCGTCCGTTTGCCAATCCGCACCTCGCCGGTGTCCGGTTCCAGCTCTCCCATGAGGATTCGGAGCAACGTCGTCTTTCCGATGCCATTTCGCCCGATGACTCCCGTGCACGTCTTCTCCGAAAAATTAAGGTTAAGGCCTTTGAAAAGACTTTTTCCGTTTATTGCGTGACTCACGCCTTCGGCCTCGATGATGATATTTCCGAGGCCTGGGGCCGGTGGAAAGATGAGATCGACCTCCAGTTCCTGCTCGGGAGCGTCCTGACCGGCGACCGCGTAGTAGGCGTCGAGGCGGCTGCGGGATTTCGTGGTGCGGGCCTTCACGCCGGCGCGCACCCATTCGATCTCGCTTCGGAGGAAGCGCTGCCGCTTGGCCTCCTGGGCGTTCTCCATTTGCTGGCGCTCGGCCTTGGCGATGAGATAATTGCTGTAATTGCCCTCGTGGGAATAGAATCGGCCGCCGGCGAGTTCGACGATGCGAGTGGCAATGCGGTCGAGGAAATAGCGGTCGTGCGTGACGAAAAGGACGGCTCCGGGAAGATTCTTGAGGTAATCCTCCAGCCAGAGGATCGCCTCGGCGTCGAGGTGGTTGGTCGGCTCGTCAAGCAGAAGCAGATGCGGACGGGCCACGAGGGCGCGGCAGAGGGCGACGCGGCGCTTCTCGCCTCCGGAGAGACCGATCAGACTGCGGTCGAGATCCGGAGCGTGGAGTTCCTCGGCGAGCATGCGGACGCGGGCATCGAGATTCCAGCCGTCGGCGGCATCGATCTCGTCCTGGAGTTCGGCGTGGGCCGCGTCCCCGCCTTCGCCGGCCTCGAATTTCCGGATCTTCTCCAGCAAATCGGCGGCTCCACTGAGGATATTCTCGCCGACGGTGAGGGCATCATCAAGCGTAAAATCCTGGGATAAATAACTGACAACCAAACCATTGGCGCGTGCGATCTTTCCGGAATCCGGTTGTTCGAGCCCGGCGATGATCTTCATGAAGCTCGATTTCCCGCAGCCGTTCCGACCGACGAGTCCGACCTTGTCCCGACCGTAAATGGCGAGCGAGGCCTCGTCGAGGAGAACCTGATTCCCGTAAGCGAGGCAGAGGTCGGTGGCGGAGAGCACGGAGTGCTCGGTGGCGATGGCAGGCGGCATGGGCTTAGAGAGAATCAGAAACGAAGTGGGGGCCAGGGTTCCGGAATCCCCTTCCCTGCAATTTCAGCGATGCCGGCTTGGGCTTGCCGTGCGTGGGCCGACCTGGTTCATGCGTCGGCATCGTATTGGAGGCCGATGGTGGCGCGCCAGCGGTCGAGGAGCCGCATGTTTCCAAGGGTGTCGTCGAGGGTCATGGCCGGGGATTCGGGCTCGGTTTTACCGGCGAGGATGGCGTCGCCGACGGTGTCGGCTTCGACGCCGTAGAGATGGCCGTCGATGGCGACGGGGATTTCCACGAGTTTGGTGATGGTGGGGCGTTCCGTATTCCGGAAAAGCTGGAGGGTGGTCGAGCCGCCTTCGGGGGCCGGGTTCCAGGGTTGGTTGATGACGAGGCGGCCGGACGAACCGTAGATCGTGGCACGGATTTCGGCTTCGGTGCGGACGCCGCATGTCATGCGGGCCTGGATGCCACCGGGGAAGAGCGCAAGGGCAGTCGTGAGTTCGTCGACCCCGGTCTCGCCGAGGTGGCCCATGGCGCAGAATTCCTCGGGTTCCGCGAAATCGATGCCGTTCGCGGCCCCGGCGATGAGGCGGCAGAAACTGACCGGGTAGCAACCGACATCGAGGATGCCGCCGCCGCCGAGTTCCTTGTTGAGGAGCCGACCGTCGGTGTTATCGCCCCCATTGAAGCAGAAATGGGCGGAGATCATCCGGATCGTGCCGAGTTCGCCCGACTTCACGATTTCGACGATTTTCCGCGTCTGGGCGCTGCAGCGGTACATGAAGGCTTCCATGAAGAAGCGTCCGGAGGCGCGGGCGGCGGCCACGATTTCCCCGGCCTCGGCCGCATTCATGCCGACCGGTTTCTCGCAAAGCACGTGCTTGCCGGCCTTGAGGGCGGCGAGGGCCCATTCCTTGTGCAGGGGATGCGGGGTCGAAATGTAAACGGCGTCGACCTCCGGATTGGCGAGCAATTCCACGTAGGAGCCGTGGATCCCCAAAATGGTCGGGAAATCGAGGGCGAAGCGGGCGGCGGACTCGGCGGTGCGGCTGCCGGCGGCGACGGCGACGCCGGTGCGGGAATGCCGGAGGCCGGTCGCGAATTTTCCCGCGATGTGGCCGGTGGCAAGCAGGCCCCAGCGGATTTTTCCGGAGCGGGGGGTCGTCGGTGTTTCGGAACTGGTCATGGGAGGAACGGCATTCTTGGTGTGAAGCAGGCGGCTACTTAAAGGGCAGGACAGGGGAAATGGCAATCGCGTTTTCAACTTGTTCGGAACGAGGCGGTGCGCCTCCCCTGCCCTGCCGCGTTTTTTTGGTCCGGCGGCGCTTCGGGGTGGCAAACGCGGGCACTGACGCTAGAGTGGGCGCTCATCGCAATGGCCCGTCTCGAATCCACCCCTATGGCGTATCACGAATTCCCAAAGATCAAAGGACTGGTCGCGGCGACCTTCACTCCCCTGCACCCGGACGGGAACGTGGATCTCGATCCAATTCCGGCGATCGTGGACTATCTGGCACGCTGTGACGTGAAGGGGATTTTCGTCCTCGGCAGCACGGGCGAAGGGATTTCGATGACCCTCGACGAGCGCGCCGCCGTGGCGGAATCCTATGTCGAAGCGGCCCGCGGAAAGTTGACCACGATCATTCACGTCGGCGACAACGCGCTGCGGGATGCGCAGCAGCTGGCGTCACACGCGTCGTCCATTGGAGCAAACGCGATCTCGATGGTGGCCCCGAACTATTTCAAGCCGGAGGGGCTGGATGGACTGGTGGCTTCGGTGGCGGAGGTGGCGGCGGGCGCGCCGGACCTTCCTTTCTATTACTATCACATCCCGGCGATGACCGGAGTCGAGGCCGACATGGTGCGCTTTCTTGAAGTCGCTCCGCGCTCGGTGCCGAATCTGGTCGGGCTGAAGATGACGGATTCGGATGTGAGCATGCTGCCGGAATGCGCGGCGATGGACGAAGGACGATTCAACATCCTTTTCGGGCGCGACGAGATGCTCCTTGCCGGGATGTCGATGGGCGCGGAGGGGGCGGTGGGAACGACCTACAATTACCTCGCCCCTCTCTATAATGCGATCATCATGGCATTCGAGGGCGGGGACCGGGAAAAAGCGCTCCGATTGCAAAAGCGGGCGAGCGCGATGATTCGGGCGATTATCCAAACCTGCGGACGCCCGGGATTGAAAGCCTGCATGGCCTTCGCAGGGCACGATTGCGGCCCGCAGCGATTGCCCCTCGGTCAGGCGAGCCGGGGAATGCTCGGAGAACTGCGGGAGAAACTGGACGGCCTGGGGTTCTTCCAATGGTCGCAACCGGGGTATCAGGGAGAAGTCTGAACGGCGCTTACCGGCAAACGGGCGAACCGCAACCCCGCCTCACGGAGCCGGAAGGCAACGCCGTGGAAATGTCGGGCGACGTGACCGGTTCCAGGCGCGATCCTACGGCGCCCAAGTGACATGGACGCGAATGAAGTGGCGCATCAGTCCGGATTGGGTACCTACATCCGTCACCGTGACGTGGACGGTGCCGTTGTTCGGAGGATCGGTGAGAACCGTTCCGGTGCCGGTGAAACTGGTTGTCCCGGTCTTCGTCGCGATCGGCTGCCATCCGTCGATGTCCGTCGAAACCTCGACGACATACTCGATCTCGTTCGCTCCGAAACCATCGGTGGCGGCGGGATTGACGGGAAGGTTGAACTCGATGCGGGCCTTGCCGTCCGGCGCGATCGAAATCGCGGGGAGCGAATCGACACCATTGACGCCGGAGGCGCGATTCGGATCGAGGCCGAGGGAGAACTCCATGAGTGAGTTCAGACTGTCCCCATCCTCATCCGTCAGCTGCCCGACGCCGAAGAAACCCTGCCAGGCCACGAAGTCGGAAGGCACCTGAGAGCTCCCTCCGGCGGGTGAGCCGCCGATGGCCGCGCTGGCCTGCCAGCTCCGCGCCTTGTCGAAGTCGTTTGCGGCGATGGAGCCGCTGACGAGCGTGAGGGAGTGTCCGCCCCCGGCGGCGGCGGCGCTCCAGGAAGGATCGTAGGCGAAGCAGAGGATATTCGCGTCATAGGGAGACGGAAGTGCGAGGGCGAGGGTTTCCCCGGCATTGTTGAGCTTTCCAGTGTAGACACCGGCCACGTTCACGCCCATGCCATACCGCGACTGGAAGGCGGCGAGGTTCGAGACGATGACGACCTCGGCTCCAGGGGCGAGCATCATGGCAGGGAAAACAAAGTCGATGCCGTCGGTGATGCGGACGCCGGTGAGATCAAGGGCGACCGGGCCCGTATTCCGGAATTCGACGAATTCGTAATCCGACCCTCCGGAGGGTTCGAACATGATCTCGGTGATGCGGAGATACCGGATGAGGTCCACCGCATTGTCGTAGGAGGCGGAACCACCACCATAGGTCATGTTCTCAAGGCCCTGCGTCGGCAACTCGTAAAAGACAAGGGCCCCGGTCGCGTCACGCCCCTGGGAATAGTCGGTCGATTGCGGATAGAAGAAGACGTAATCGAGTTGCGCGCCCTCAGCGGAGAGGAGAGTGATGGTCTCCTGTTGCGCGTCGAAACTGAACGGAAGGTGCGAGGGACCACTCGACGGGTTTCCGTCGGCGAGGAAGCGCGCGTATCCGTTCGCGCCGATGAAGCTCAGGGGCGCGAACGTGTGGGCGAAGGGATCCCCGATACGATTGTCGGTAAGCCGCAGCCCGTCGAGAGCGACCGGGAGCGCTCCGGTATTCGCCAGTTCCACCCAGTCGGACTTGTAAAGCACGGAGCCGCTTGCGAGCCATTCGTTGATGCGCAGGCCCGAGGTGTCGCCCAGTCGCTGCGCGCTGTTGGCCGCACCGAGCGTGGGCTGGCAAAGCGTCCAGGCTTGGGCGGTGCCGATCCTTCCGATCGTGAGGTCCGTGACCTGGGCGCCGAAGCTCACGGAGTCGACAAGGTTCGCGCCGTTGCGGAGTTGGACGAGATCGCCGTCGCGATCCAGCCCGAGTCCGGTCACGGAAAGAAAGCCATTCGCGGAAATGATCGAGCCGCCGGGCAGGACAAGTTTGGCCGGAACGAGCGGATCGTCGCTCAGCGACCAGCCGGAGATATCGACGGGGGCATCGCTTGTGTTCCGCAACTCGATCGTGTCCGGAAGCGTCGCGCTGTGGGCGAGGATCTCGTTGAGACGGACCGGAGAAGCAGTCGGATCGACCGTCCAGGTTCGCACGGTCAGGCCGGATTGCGCGGATCCGATGAGGGTGCGTGCCGGATCGTCATCCTGCCAGTTGCCGGCCATGTCCTGACCCCGGATTTCGAGGCTGTGGGCACCTGCGGCGAGGCCCGTGAGGGTGAGGTCGGCCTGGCGCGTTGTGGCTGGGGCTCCCCGGGGCATCAGGCCCCCATCGCCGATCTGGATCGACGGACTCCAGGCTCCTCCGTCGAGCCGCCACTGGTAAGCGACGATACCGGGGCCGCCGATGGTGAAGGTCGCGCTCTCGGCGCTCACGGTGTTGCTGGGACCGCCGAGGGCGTAAGCCCATTCATCGATGGTAGCCCCGTAGTCGATGCCACCGGGCGCGGTGCCTTGGGCGGGAGAACCGGCGCGCAGGCCGTAGTTCTCGGCGAGCGGATCGACGAAATCGGGAGCGCCCGCCGTGTTCGGCCCGTAGGTGCCGCTGAAGAACCCACCGGGATGGTTCGGCCCCACGACGGGATCGGCGATCTGGTCGAGCAGGTTGTGGAAGAACTCGATCTTGGTTGTGATCGGCCCGCTGGCGGCCCGGTCGGGGCTGCTGAAGACGTGCGGAACATTGCTGATGATATTGAAGCCGAGATACGCGCCGTCGCCATTGCTGGGAGCGCCGCCGTCGCCGGGGACGAAGAAGTTGATCGGCGCGCAGATGACGTTCTGCGTGACCGTCGAGCCGACGAACTGGAAGTCGGGATGGAGGTTCGCGATCGTGTTGTGCTCGAAGATCGTCGCCGTGCTCGCCTTCAGGTTGATGACGTGGTCGAGGTCGTAGCAGACATTCCGCGCGAGAAGGATCGTCGTGCCGGTTCCCTTGTCGCCCGAACTGATCGCGTTCGAGTAGCCGGTGTCGTTTGTCCAGAAATCCTTCATCGCGTTCTCGAAGACATTCGAGGCGATGTAGGCGTCGCCGCCGAGGTCCATGTGCTCGTCCCCGGCCAGTCCATAGAAGTGATTGTAACGGCAGTCGATCACGAACTGTCCGTTGGTCTGGTTGCCCGAGACATCCCGCGGGGCCCATCGTCCGCTGTCGCAGTCGAAGACATCCTGGTGACCGCGGTTGCCATGGAAGGTGTTGTAATACACGCGCCAGTGGCCGTTGAGAGGAAGGCCGTTCGGGAAATTCGCGGCGTTGCCCCCGCTCACCTCGGCGTCCGTCGTCGGGAATTCCACCTTCAGCGGCTCCATGTTGTTGTCGGCGGCCGCGATGAAGTCGGTCGTCGGTTCCTCGATGCGACCGAGAACGGGATCGAAGATAAACATGTCGGGGAATGTGTTCCCGATCACGGTGAGCTTCGAGTTCCGCCCGTAGCACATCCGGAGGTGCGTGCCCGCCCAGGTGCATCCCTCCAGGTGGCCCCAGGAGCGGATGAAGCCGATACTGCCATAGTTCTCCGACCCGCTAGGCGATGTGCCCTGCGCATTGATGAAGTCCGCGTTCTTCACGATGTTCTCAGCCGCCATCGAATCGTAGATGCGGATTCCTCCCCACTTCGGCGCGCCGGTCTGGTTGCCGAGCTTGAGGGGGTCGGAATCCCCCGGCGCCACTTCGCCAGGCACGCTGGAAAAGGTGACGCGCCGCTCCGGTGTCCCGAGAACCTGCAGGTTCCCGTTCACGGTCATCCGGACGTTCTGGTCGAAATAGACGGAGGTGCCCGGCTGGATGACGAGGGAGAGATTCGCGGGAACGGTCGTGTTCGCGGTGACGCGGTAAGGACCGTTGGCGGGAGTCCAGGTAATGCTGCCGCTCCCGCCGCCGCTGCCACTGCCCCCGAAGGGCAAAGCCCCCATGTCGGCGGCGGATCCGTCGGCATCGAGCGGCGACGCGGGGTCGCCGGCGTCCCGTGCGGGCGAACTGGCCTGGAGATGGAAGTCGCGGTTCGCCCGGTCCACGAAAAGAGGATCGGTGGCGAGATCCCCGGTGCCGCCGGTCGGCACGGGGGGATCGACCGGGTTGGTGCCGGCTACATTTTCATAACAGGTGTAGCTTGTCGTGAGGAGCGGGAAGTCATTCCCCGCGATCGGATAGTCGTTCAGCATCGGGGTGACAGCGGAGATGACGCAGTTGTGCGCGACGACGAAGAGCTGCGGATTCGCGGCCGTTCCATACTTGTTCCGCACATGAACGCCGACGCTGTGCCAATAGACCCCACCACTCTGATCTCCCTGGTTGGTGAGATGGACCTGGCTGACAATGGTGCAGTTTTCCATCGTGAGCGTGTAGGGTGTCGACTCGTCTCCGGTCTGGGTCTTCGTCGAGATGCCGAAGTCGCAATCGATGATCTGGGTGCGCCTCACGGTGACATTGTTCTGGAGCAAGCTCATGCCCTTGTCCTCGATATCGCGGATGATGCAATCCTCAACCGTGATGGCGCCCGCGAGGAGATCGATGCCATCGTCTCCGGACTTCGAAAAGACGGAGCGGCGCAGATTCACGGGGCGCCCTCCCGAATCGTGGATGTAGATGCAGTCCTCGTCGTCCTGCGCCCCTGCCTCGCGATAGATCGGGAGCATGTCGGTGAAGTTCGAATCCTCGATCGTAATCGCGCTGCCGTCGGTCTCGGGGCCCATCACGCTCCGTCCGAAAACGGACCGGCGCATCGTCATCGTCGTGTTGCCGGAATTCGTGAGCACCTTGCCCGAAAGATCGGTGATGGCTCCGTCCTCGAAGGTCCAGTTCGCGCCGTTGGAGAGCCGGAAGGCCGGCCCCTTGCCGGTGTGGCCGCCGCCGGGCGAATGGCAGGCGCGGGAGACGAGACAATAGTGCCAGTTCGTCGTGGAGCCGTTCACGTTGATCTCGCCCCAGCGCGTCGAAGCGTTCGAAGCGGTGATGCTGATCGGCTGTGCGGCGGTGCCGGCCGCGTTCACCGTGCCGCCCGTCGTCACGATGATGTCCGAACCGGCGGAACTGTCCGCCGTGGCGTCGCCGGCGACAAGGATATGCGTGCCGGGCGCGATGTTGAGGGTGCCCGTCGCGGGAACGGTCACGTCGCCCGTGACGTTGATCACGCCGCTCCAGTTCGTGGTCCCCGCGGGAAGCGTTCCGGCAACATTCGTCATCGCCGGCGTCGGAGTGAGACTCGTGATCGACTTGCTTGTGTTCAGCGCGCCCACGGCGGCCGTGAGGCTGAAGTTGCCTGGATCGGCGGCGCCGGTGCTGACGTCGGCCTGGAGCCGGAGGTCAAAGGTCACGTCGCTGCTGTTCGCGTCGTCCTGGTGCACTTGGACCGCGATGGTATTGACACCGCTGTGAAGCATTCCCAGCGGGACGGTAAAATTGGCGGTCGCGTTATCGCCGGCCGTGCCCGTCGCATACTGATTCAGGGTAATCGCATCGCCCAGGCCCGCACTGTTCGAGATCTTGACGCCATTCACGTAGAGACGGTAGGCGTCGTCGTATTTGACCTGTCCGGTGACACTCGTAACCGCAGTGATATCGGCGATGGTGAAAGTGTTGCGGAAAAGATAACACGGCACATTCTGCGAGCCGCCTGTTCCGGGATCGTAGTCGATGTCAGGGATCGGGGTATTTTCGTCGTCATCGCCGTATCCGGCCTGAGTGCTGACGGTGGTCCAGCCCGAGTCGTCGAAGCCCTCGGTGAACCAGGTGCTCCCGGAATTCGTGATGAAGGTCGCGAGCGAGCTCACGTTGAAATCGCTCTTCGCCTTCCATTGCGATCCCGGAGTGCCGCTGCCTGCCGTCCCGTTGCCGCCGGTTCCGTAGGTGAAGATGCTCTGCGTCGTCGTCGCTCCGCCGCCCACGGTGACGAGCGCGCTGCCCATCCCGTTCGTGAGTGAGACGGTATTCGGAGTCAACGTGATGCCACCACTTGCGGTAAGAGTCGCGGTGCGATTCCAGGCCGCGCGGTCAATCGCCCCCTCTCCGTTCTTAAGATCGACCCGCACGAGGAATGGAACGCCGGGGATGTAACTTTCCGGAGCGAGAACGGCGAGCGTGCCGGCCGGGGCAAGCGTTCCGGAGACATTGGTGTAGGTGGCGCTCGCCGGCTGGTTCAGCACCGGAAGGACGTTCTCCTGGAGGATATCGCCGGTGCCCCCGGGCGCGCTCCAGAAGCGCACGACGACGTTGTTGTAGCCGGGGCCGAGGATGTTGCCGCCTCCTGCGGGAACCGCCAGTCTCCAACTCCCCGCGGCATCCGCGCCGGCCGTGCGGTAGAAAGTCTGCGCGAGCTGGCCGTTCACGGTAATCGAGTAAGTGCGGGCAACGTTGAAGTTTCCATTGAAATTCGCCGCGCCGTTCGTGGTTCGTTTGAGGCTTCCGATGTCGGGTCCACTGGTAGTGACATTCGCGGAATACGATTGCGGAATTTGTCCCAGGACGTTCGCGCGCCGCTGCCCGACGAAGCCCTTGATGGTGGTCACGGTGCCCGCCGGAACCCAACCGGCCATGATACGGTCGATGACGGGATCAACGGTCGCGGAAGTGAACCAGGTATCCAAGCCCGCGAGCACGGCGGAGTAATAGCGGGGCAGCAGCTGGGGATGATTGAAAAGCCGGGTAAGTCCCGTAAGTCCTCCGCTGCTGATGTCATAACTGAAAATCGAGCGCGTCACCGGATTCCCGGCCCCGTTTCCAATGTTGAAGACATCGTCCAAGTCGTGGGGCACAAACCGGAAGCGGGTGTCAACGACCCCGCGATAGAGGGAGGCATCGTCCGCCCGTCCACTCTGCAGGCCGCCCTCCTGGTTCCCGATCAACGCATCGGTCGCGATGAAGCGGTAGAATTGATCGAGATCGAGCACCGCTTCCACGGCGGCCGGATAGGCGCTGTCCGCAATCGCCGGTTGACCCGCGTTCCCGCCCGTCGCGGGGGCGCTCACGATCCGGGCCAGATTGATCAGGTCGCTGAAGTCGTTGTCGTCCTTGTTTGTTTCCTTGAAGAAAGTGTCGCTGTAACTCGCCGGGTCGCTCCCCTCGTAGCTGAACTCGCCGCTCCGCGGATCGCCCTGCGGATAGGCATGGTCGTCGAGACGGTAGAAGTTTCCGTCCGGATCGTTCGGGAAATGCCGCTCGGCCCAATCGCCGCCACGACTCTCGACCCGCGCGTAGCGGCCATACATCCGGTTTCCCGATTCCGAAAGATCGGTGCCATTCACGCGGACGCGAACGATCGCCGCCTCCTGCGGCGGAATCCCGGCGAGATCGAAAAGCGTATTGCCGAGGACCTGCGAATACCCCCACTGGCAATTGAGTGCCATGCTCGCGCGGCCATTCCATTTGTCATCGCTCCGCAGACTCACATGAAAGTTGTTCGGCGGCCCGAGCGCGGAACCCAAACCCCGGTTGCGGAAGCCGGCATTGTAGACGGTTTGAATACCTGTGCCGTCGTGGGTGATGAACGTTCCGTTCATCGTCGCCTCGGAGTCCTCTTCCCCGCTCGTCGAGCCGATCGCCGCGAGTTCGAGGCGCTCCGCGTTCGTCATGATGAGGCGGTAGATCGGGCTGTTCGCCGGAGTCGTGAACGTGGCATTAGGATCGAATCCGTCATCTACCTGCACGAGCGCGTTCGTCGCCTGCCCGAAGGTCTCCGGCATCACGCCGGGGTTGCTCGTTCTTGCCGCCGCCGGCCAGGTGCGGGCGTTCGTTCCGTCGGTGGCTTCTATATACCATTCCAGAACGCTCTGGTCGGCCTGGGCGGGAATCGTCGCTTCCACGTCGCCGTCGCCATCGGTGTCGCTCATCGCGAGGGATGCGAAGGCACCGCCACCGTCCAGACGCCAGCGCAGGGTTGCCGTCGCGCCCGGAGCCTCGTCCTCAATGTTGGTCGAGACCGTGATGGGATCGGTCGAACGCGGTAACTCCGGACGGTGTTTCACATTCTTGATCAGCGGAGCCACATCCAAGCTCGCGACGGAATTCGCTGCTCCGGGTGTCCCCCCATTCCCGACGCTCACTCCCCAGTTCTGTCCGTTCTTCACTCCGAGCGCGGGATTCCGGAGTTCCAGCGACCGACCACCTCCATCGGCCAGCGACTCCCAGTTCCACCCCCGATGGCTGAAGGTCAATTCGCCCCGCACCCGTGTCGCCCAATCGCCTTCATCCGCGTAAGCAACCTTCGAGACCGAGCTGCCGGTCGGATCGGACAGTTCCACGTTCTCTCCGGTATTGCTCAGCCGCCCCGTCCATCCGCCGACGACCATGCCCGCGAATCCCGGGTAATTCGTCTGGAAGGTGGCCAGGTCGGCGGCGACCACGACATGCCCGCCCGCCGGAATGGTGGTCCCGCCTGGAATCGTAAAGCCCACTCCCTTGGTCAGTTTCCAGCCGGTCAGATCGATGGCGGCGCCGCTCGTGTTGTGAAGCTCGATCCACTCCTCGAGCGAATTCTCGGGATTCACCCCGTGCGGGGCATGATACATGATCTCGCTGATCACCGGATTTGCCGTGGCGATCGGAGTCGCGGAGGCGAGGACAAAGAAGGACGACGCGATCAAGCGCCATGAACGCGGGAGAAGGAGCGTTGGCATGCAGGAGTTGGGGGGGGCAGAATCGTTGGGAGGGAGGACTGGCCGAATGCGCGCCCTCTTCGGTGAGGGCACGACATTCGAGATATAAACAACGGAGAAAAGCGCTCGTTGCGCAAGGTGTTTTCTTTCGCTCCAGCGCGCGCGGGTTTTCGGGGGAATTCCGGGCCCTTAGGCGAAAACGAGGAGGGCCGCCCTAAGGCGTCCGTCCTTCCGCCGCGTGCCCGCGCGTCCCGGGAATGGATCGTGAAAATATTCAAGGAATACGAGGAATTTTCTCGCCAGCGGGGCACGACTTCCTCATGATGCCTTTCCAATAGACCACCAGAACCCCAAAGAAAACGCCTCCCTCCATGAAGCATTTACGCCAGCTTGGAAATCCACTGAGAATGATCGTTGCGGGCATCGTATCGATCCTCTTTTCTCCCTTGTCGAAAGCCGAACTCGTCGCCTGGTGGGACTTCGACCAGCCCGCGCCCTCCGGTGTCACCCTTGACTCCCGAGGCGGTCAGCGTGCCGTCTTGCTCGGTGGCGCGCTCCTCACTCCCGACGGAGAGGGACGCACGGGAGTTGCCGGGGACAGTGCGGCGCGCTTTGGCACCGGAGCGCAGAGGCTCCAGAATATCGGCAATTACTTCACCGGTGCCTTCGCCGGAAACGCGGGAACGATCAGCTTCTGGATCAAGCACACCGCCCTCCCACGCGCCTCCACCTCCATTTCCTTTGTCGCTCCCTCCGTCGCCGGGGCCCGCGGCTGGCAGACCCACGCACCCTGGAGTGACGGAACGATCTATTCCGACAGCGGCGGCTGCTGCGACGGCACGATGCGCACCGCCGGCCCCATGGGCGCGATCGCGGGGACCTGGCACCACGTTGCCCTCGTCCGTGGGCCTAACATTGATCCAGGAGAGATCGACCGGACCAACAAGTGGATCTACGTCGATGGCACCCTCATCGCGAGCGGAACGAACGACGCGAGCATCGCCGTCCCCTTCACGCAACTTATCATCGGAAACTCGCCGGGCACCACGGAAGCGGTCAACGGGGATATCGACGACGTGGCGATCTACTCCCACCCGCTCTCGGCAGCCGATGCCGCCCAGCTCGCGGCCGGCATGTCACCGCTTACCTTTGCCACGGCGGCCTCGGATTCGGACGGCGACGGACTCCCCGACCTCTGGGAGCAGTTCTACGCACCCGGCGACCTCATGCAGCTGGGGGGCGGGGCGTCGGATCTTGACATGGACGGACTAACCGATACCCAGGAACTGACGACCGGAACCAATCCCAACGCGGCCGATACCGACAATGACGGATTGGCGGACAATGTCGAA
>JAHEDC010000480.1 GCA_024641425.1 Verrucomicrobiales bacterium
CGAAAGAGCGCACGACAGATCAAAGGCGCCGCCCGCAAGCGCACCCATCTCGTGAGAGCGCTGCGGCGCGAGTTTCTATGTTCGTCCTGTCCGTGGTAGTTGCATTTGAGGGGCGGGCGGCGCTGCGCCTGCGAGGAGGAGTTCAGGGTCATGCCGTCATCGGAGACCGGCTGGGGTTACTTACCGATCACGCAGATCGAAGATCTCGGCGACGCGGTTCTCGGCGCCGGGCTCAAGGCGACGCAGATGTCCAAGGGGGCGCTTTCGGGCGGTCTGGCGTTTGCCGAGCATGATGGGATCGTCTGCACCAGCGGACTGATCGGCGGTCGCGTCGCGCTGAACGGCCCTCTCTCGGAGGAAATGCTCACCATCGGCGTCGGCCTCGATCTCGCGGCAGGCACCCTGCACTGGCACAATGAGCGGGCGACCGGAAACATTGGCGTGTTCTTTCCTGGGGACGAGCACGTCTCGCTCTACACCCAGGGATCGCTCTACGCGACGGTCACGCTGTCGATGGAACGCCTTGAAGAGGAGGCGGCCCAAATGGACCTAGTCCTAGACAGGAAGGTGCTTGGCGGAACCGGGTTTCACACCCGGAAAATGGGCCAATCTTTCGTCGCTGCAATGCGGGCGCGGATGCAACGCATCCACCGCCGAGAGCACGTACCTGACGAGACGCATATCGCAGTCGCGATGCTCTCGGCATCCATCCGGCACCTCGCCCGCAGGCCCTACGCATCGCCAATAGGTACCGATCTCGGGCTCCATGGTCGGATCGTGCAACGCGCCCGGGAGTATATCATCGAGCACCTTTCCCAGCCGATTACGGTCGATGAGATCGCGGCGGCCGCCTTCACGTCGCGACGCACACTCTTTCGGGCCTTCGCAGAGCTCCTCGACGACACGCCCTACACCTATGTGCGACGGCTCCGCCTGCATCGCGTGAGGAACGAACTCATTTCTGACGCCGAGGCCGCGTGCAGCATCGCCCTGGTCTCCCACCAATGGGGGATCGGCGACGCCGGTCGTATGGCCGGCTGGTATCGGGACCTGTTCGGAGAGCGGCCAAACGAAACCGTTGCACGGATCGGCTCGACCCAGCGCAGCAGAATGGCACGATCTACGTATACGGGTCCTCCGGCGCGATACTAACGTGGGGCTAGAAGCGGGTCCTGCCCGCTCTGGTCCATCAAGGGAGGATTTCGCTTTGCTGCAATCAGCAACATGTGCAAGGATCAGGAGGACTGCAGCTCCAGGTTTCAAGGTAACCTTTGCTGGCCTGATGGCCGCGACGTTGCTGTCGACCCAGGCGACCGCGCAGACCGACCGCTTCGACAGTCTCGCCAACGCGCCGTTCGAGCAGAACCGCCCGACACCGGAAACGGCGGCGATGCTCTTGCAGGAGCTTGAGTTCCAGCAGGCGACGCAGGCCTATCTGTGGGCACTGCCCCTGATCAACACGCTGGGTATGAAATTTGGCTCGGAGGAGGTGTTCGGGGCCGGGTACAACATACTGCCGATCTGGAAGGACCGGCTGGACCCCAAAACGCTGGTCACCACGCCCAACTCCGACGTTCTCTACGCCATGAGCTACGTCGAAATGGGAGAGACCGGCCCGATCGTGTTCGAGGCTCCGCCGAACCTGCAAGGCATCCTGCTCGACTTCTGGCAGCGGCCAATCCCAGTGGACGGCGGCGAGTACTTCGGCGACGTGGGCCTTCCCGGACCGGACGCTGGCGAGGGCGGCAGCTTTCTCGTCCTGCCGCCCGGTTACGAAGGCAACGTTCCGGAAGGCTACTACGTCTACCGTTCCGGAACGAACAACCTCTTCATCTTCCTACGGGCTTTTTACGACGATCCCGACAATCTTACGCCAGCTGTCGAACTCATGGAGCAGGTCAAGGTCTATCCCTTGAACCTGCCGGAAGCCGAGCGCGCGCCTATGGAATTCCCCAACGCCTCGGGCGTCGATGCGAACATGCTGCCGCGCTCGGATTTCTCCGCCTTCGAGCAAATCAAGTGGCTGCTCGACAGCGAGGGCCAGAACCTCGCCGGGCCGGACGGGCTCGGAATGCTGGCCAGTATCGGCCTGATCGAGGGCGAGGCGTTCGCACCGGATGATGAAACCCGCGCGATCCTCGATACCGCGGCGGACGTCGCCTACAAGATGAGCCGCGCGGTCGGCCTGACAGAGGAAGTCGCCGGCAAGTCCTACCTCATCTGGCCCGACCGGCACTATGTGAACCCCGCGAACAACGCGGCCGAGCCGGGTGCGGACAAGTCGCTCGATCTGGAGTGGGTAAATCGGGCCCACGGCTACCGGTCGATCGAAGAGCGCATCTGGTTCTTCACGGACTACTACTCGTGGAGCCCGGGCATGGTCTCGCAGACGCCGGGCCGGGGCGCGTTCTACGGTGTGGTCTTCAGCGACGCCGATGGCGACCCGCTGGTGGGCGGCACGTCCTACAAGGTGACGCTGCCGCCGGATGTCCCGGCCGAGCTCTTCTGGTCGATGACCCTCTACGAAGCCGAGAACTCGTCCGGTCTGGCGACGGAGGCCCGGCGCTTCCCCTCGCTAGGCTCCCGGGACAAGCCGGTCGTGAACGAAGACGGCACGATCGACCTCTACATCGGTCCCGAAGTGCCTGAAGGCCACGAGGCCAACTGGCTCGCGACGGCGCCCGAGCGCGGGTTCTTCGGCATCCTCCGCCTCTACGGCCCCGGCGAGCGCGCCATCGACTTGAGCTGGAAGCCCGGCGACTTCGAGAAGGTCGAGTAGCGTCTGGCGGGCCGCCTTACACAATGCACCCGGCCGGTGAGACCGCGGGCCGGAGCCATCACGAAGGGAGAATCCCATGCGACTTATCCGCAATGCCGGCATCGCGCTGTTGTGTTCGGCGGCCTTGGCCCCGGCATCGCTTGCGCAGTCTATTCCTCTCGGTGAGGCCACGCTCGAGGGAGACGAGTTGATCGAGACGCCAATTGGCGAGATCGAGATCCAGGACAACTTCGTCACCGATGAGTCGATCCAAAAGCTCTTTGACGAGATGGACTACCAGCGTGCGGCGCAGGCCTACATCTGGTCGACGCCGGCGGTGTCCTACAAGCAGTGGGACGTGCAGCAGGATGAGGTCTTCGGTGCGACGGAGCTTGGTGATTTCGTCGTCTACCTCTCGCTGAAGGAAAAGCGCGGGATCGTCACGGCGAACCTGACCACGCCCTATGTCGTCAACTTCCTGAGCCTCGCCGACGGCCCGATCGTCGTCGAAGTGCCGCAGGCCGAGATGGCGGGCATGTTCCTCGACCTCTGGCAGCGTCCCGTCTCCGACATCGGCCAGACGGGGCCCGACAAGGGCGAAGGTGCCACCTACATCGTCGTCGGACCGGAGGACGACACCGACGACTATGCCGGGCAGGCCGACTACGTGATCGCCTCCGAGACCAATAGCATCTTCATCGGCGTGCGCATCCTCGACCCCTCGCCCGAGGCCGTGCAGGCGGTGCGCGACGGGCTCAAGGTCGCGCGGGTCGGGGAAGAGCCGCAGCCCGCCAACGTCATCCAGAACGTTGACCAGGAATGGTCGGCGACAGCGCCCCGCGGGCTGGACTACTGGCGGCTCCTGAGCAAGATCTACCAGGAAGAGCCGACGCGGGAGGTGGACAAGGCCTTCGCGGCGATGCTGCGGCCTCTCGGCATCGGCAAGGGCATCGAATTCGCACCTGACGAACGCCAGACCGAGATCCTGCTGAAGGGCGCGGCGATGGGCGAACTGATGCTGCGCAACATGCAGACCAACCCGCGCTTCGCCGAGCCCTACTGGCCTGAGACGAGCTGGTACAAGAGCTTCGACTTCACCGTGCCGCAGATCACCGAAGACGAACTCGAGCTCGACGAGCGCGGGGTGTGGTTCTACGAGGCCGTCACCTCCTCCGAAGGCATGGTCAATCCGACGCCGGGCGCGGGTCAGGTGTACATGACCACCAAGCGCGACTCCGACGGCAACCTGCTGCGCGCCGATACGAACTATGTCCTGCACATTCCGGCGGAAGTGCCGGTCAAGCAGTTCTGGGCGCTCACGCTCTACAGCGAAAACACGCGGCGGAACTACGACAATGGCGGCTCCGAGATCTCCGATGTGAGCCTCGACAGCCGGATGGACCAGCTCCAGTACAACGACGACGGCTCGGTCGACCTCTACATCGGGCCGGATTCGCCCGACGGGCTCGAAAGCAACCACATGAAGACCCTGGGCGACGACGGGTGGTTCGTCTACTTCCGCCTCTACGCGCCCGAAGAAGCGTTCTTCGACAAAACGTTCGCGCTGCCCGACTTCGAAGTGGCCGGCTGAACGACACGCCTCCGCCGGGCAGCCAGTCTGCCCGGCGCGCAATCGTCAGATCGGCGGCGGCGCTGGCTCTTGATTTCAGGCGAAGGCCAATCCGCCTTGGCCGATAGCTCGCGGCCATGGGGCGGTGAGGCCCTTCGGCGATCCGCCGAGGGCCGCCACGTAAGAAGGCAAAGACAGCCGGACCCTCCGCTTGATCCCAGGTAGAATGCGATGACCCACTCCTCGATCTCCAGCGAGCAGAAGACCGGGTTCGAGGCCCTCAGGCTCAAGTTCCTGTCCGAAGAACCTGCGCTTCTCCGATTACTGGCAATGGACTCGCATTTTCGGGAACTTTGCGATGACTACGGTAGCGCTTTGCAAGCGTCGGAAGCTTGGAAATGCAGGGTGGAAGTCGCGCACCAATTCCGTTGCATCGCGGTTGAGATCGAGATGGAAGTCGAGGAGCTGCTGGGGCAAGAGCAGACATTCACGGAAAGACAGAGAAGCAGCAGGCAAGGGTCTCGGAGAACAAATCTGAGTCATTCGGTCAGATGACTGGTTGGTCGGCCAAGCGACCCTTCGTGTTTGACGCGTGGACGATGGCCCTCACCCGGGAGCCTCGACGGACGCTCATCCCTCTGTTGCTTCCTCG
>JAHEDC010000481.1 GCA_024641425.1 Verrucomicrobiales bacterium
GAGCGCCTGCCGCTCCTGCTCAAAGCGCGCAATGACCTCATTCGTGTCCATTCCGAGCTTGATGATTTTCAACGCCACGCGCCGCCGCACCGGCTTCTCCTGATCCGCCACCCAGACTGTGCCGAACCCACCTTCGCCGATTTGCTCGCGCAGTTTGTAGGGCCCGATTGTCTCCCCGCTCCGCTCCGGGGTGGTGGCCTTCGGACTCTCCTTGTCGCTTTCCGGGAGGAAGGAGGTGCCGTCCTCATGGGCCCAGAGGAGGGCGCGGACGCGTTCCTCGAGGGCGGGATCGCCGACGCAGGTGAAGGCAAGCCAGGCGTCGCGCTCGGGGCCTTTGGGCTGGTCGAGGGCCTGGTCGAAGAGGCGGCGTTCGGGATCGGCGGGTGTCATGGCGTGGGTGCGTTCAGAGGATCATGCGGAATCCCGTCCCGAATTGGGCCAGAAAGTTTTCGGAAGGGCGAAAAGGGAGGAGGTTGCCTACGAAAGGGTGCGGCGCAGCTCCTCGTAAAGCCAGGCGCGCGCGTAGGCCCAGGTGCGTTTGGCCGTGCGTTCGGAGAGGCCGAGGACAGCGGCGGCCTCGACGTTGGGGAGTCCGGCGAAGAAGCGCAGCTTGATGAGTTCCGCCCCGAGCGGATCTTTGGCCTCCAGCTTGTCGAGGGCGTCGTGGACCGCGAGGATCTGGTCATCCACGGCCTCGGTCGCGAGGTCGAGCGAGGACCAGTCCACGCGCAGCATCCCGCCGCCGTGTTTGACTGCCTTTTTCTGACGCGCCTTATCGACAAGGATCCGTCGCATGGCCTCGGCGGCGGCGCCGAAGAAGTGGGCACGGTTGTCAAAGGACAGGTCGCCCAGTTTTACCCACGCCTCATGGACGAGGGCCGTGGCCTGGAGCGTCTGGCCGGGGGCCTCGTGGGCCATCCGCCGCGCGGCGAGTCCCCGGAGTTCCTCATAAACGACCCGCAGCAAGGCGTCGGGCGCGGAGGGTTGCCCCTCGCGGATCGATCGCAGGATTTTCGTCACATCGCCCATCGAGACCTTTGCCTATACAAGTCCGGCGGCGCTGGCAATGCTCGAATGAGGCCGAGCTCACTTACCCGTCCGCCGCCGCCAAGGACTTGGAATTCCGTGCTACGGGGCGGCGATCTCGATGTGGCGGAGGCGGGGGGATGTGCCGAAGTCGGGAGTCCAGGTTTGATCGGTGCCTTTCGCGGCATCGAAGGTGTGGGACTGCGATCGGGGTTCTTTGGCGTTGTCGTAGTGGAATTCAACCTTGGCAGGGGTAGTGGCCTTGACCTCGTATTCCAGATGCGCCTCCACGCGGCGGTATTTCTTCCCGCCGTCATTCGAGAAGCGCACAAGCACCGGACCATCGGCGGGCGCGATTTCCTTCGAGCCGTAAGTGAACGACTGGCTCCAGAAGTCCGGCGGTTCCTCGCCCCGCCGCTCGATCCGCCAGTCCTTCACGAGGGGCTTCCATGTTTTTCCGCCATCGTGCGAGTAGTCGATGGCGTAGTTCACCTCCGGATTCGGCGGGCTGCCGGAGAGGTTGTGGCTCGCGGCGTGAAGGGCGACGCTTTTTTCCCCGCGCGGCGCGGCGAGTTTTAGCGTGACCGACGAGGATTCCAGACTACCCGCGACCGCGTGGGCCATCGCATGGTCGATCTCCGGGCCGGCGGAAACGAGCGCGCGATTGCTGGCGGCGAAGACCACTTTGTTCACGCCTTCGTGCGGGTGCGGCATGGTGGCGGGATTCGCCTGGCAGATGGTGCGGATCTCCACTCCGGCGTCGGCGAGTTCCTTCGCGCGTGCCTTGAGGCGAAGCAGGTATTTCGTCCGCCCCTTTACGAGGTCGGTCGCGTCCCCGGAGAAGGCGTGCCACGTGTTCCCCGCGTCGGTGGAGACTTCGGCCCCGACGGGCTTGCTCGTTTTCAGAACCAGCCCATTCTTGCACCCCGACTTGTAGATCCCCCAGTCCGAATCGTCGGGCGGCGTCGCGGCGACGACATAAGGCGAGCCGAACGCGAAGGTCACGTGCTCCGGTCCCTCGTCGACCACGCCTTCCTTGTAGCCGTCCTCCTTGAAATCCGGCTTGTAAACAAAGACCGCGTTCCCGTAGCGCGCCTGCCCGTTGTGGTGGCCGGCGTCGCGCGTTGCGCCGAACATTTTCTCCGGCTGGTTCACCCACGTCCGGCTGCGCTCGGGGCCGGGGATGCCCTCGGTCTTGTAGTTCCGGCCCCAGAAGACGAACGTCTTCCCGTCCTCCAGCCCCGGCTCGGGAAAGCGGGAGAAACTCTCTCCCTTCCGCAGATGAACGAGCGGCGGCGGGCCCGCGTAGCCCGGGAAATACTCCGCGACGCGGAAGGAATCGAAGACTCCCGTGTCGCTTGGATGCAGCCCGGCCACACGCCAACCGTGCTGCCGTTCCGGCTTAAAGTCCGCCTTCCCGAGAGTTTCGAGATTCTTCCCGAGTTCCGCGATGGAAAGGAGGCGCTTTCCCTCCGCGTCATAGACGACCGTCGAGACATCGTGGTCGAGCAAGGCCCAACGCCCCGCTTCTCCATAGTCCCCGCCCTTCAGGAAGACCTCGAACGAATTGTGCCCCGAGACTCCGACCGCGCGGGCCCGACCGTGGCCGAGCAGGCCCTGCATTTCCGCCGTCCATTGCGCGTGCGTCGTCCCGCAGAGCGCGAAGCCGTGGGAAAAGAGCCCGGCCCAGTATTCGCGGTTCCAGTCCGACTTCTCGAAGCCCTCGCCGAAGAGGTCGCCGCGCCCTTCCTCGCCGTGGGCGAAGTGCGTGTTTCGCCAGAACCAGGCCGCCAGCGCCTTGTCCTCGTCCGTCTCCACCTCGCGCCCGGTCACCCGCTCGTAAGCGGCGGCCTGGGTCGCCGCCAGCCGCGCGAAGTCCGACATCGCTAGCTCCCCGGGATACCACGGGTCATCCGTCATCAGTTGCGGATCGCCGATCCCGGCGGACAGCGGGAGTGCGGCCAGGAAAAGGAGCGCGGGGACGGCGGAGCGGAGGCGGGTTTTCATCCCCGGAGCGTGCCGCATCGCGGTGGGCCGGTCAAGCGGGGGCCACGCGGCTATTCCTTCACGGGTTTCTTCCCGTTGCGGCTGAAGAGCACGTCGGTGATCCCGCCTTCCGCCGCCGCCTTCACAAGCTTCTTGATGTCCAGCGCCTTGGTCTCGGACGTCGCGATGAGGTGCAGCTTCGCCTTGGGATCCAGCAGCCGAAGTTCCCGGGAGAGCCGCGTGACCTTCGCCAGCGTCGTCGGCTTCCCGTCCACGAGGAAGAGGCCGCCGTCCGTGATCTCCACCTTCAGCCGTAAGGGTTCCTCTGCCTTCTTCCCCTTGGGCTTCGAGACCGGTGGGAGAGGCACCGGTTCCCGCGTTGTTACGTCCGCAACTGCCGAAAGGGGCAGCAACGCGGCGAGAAGGACAAGACGGCTCACTGAAGGAAAAGACACGGTGTCTTCCTACCCGGTCTCCCGGCACGGGGCAAGGGCCTAGCCGAGGGGACGCTACCCATCGGCGATGTTCCCTTTCCTCCTCGTTACCACGCTCCAGCTTGGTAACGCCGCTGCCTCTGAGGCTCCAGCCTCATCCCCCCGCCCCCGAGACTGGAGCCACGCCAAACGCGCCGTTGCATTGCGCGGACGGGGTGCTATGGCTTGGACTTTCGTTTTTCCACCGATCCAACCACCTCTTTCTTTTCCGAATCATGTCTGTTCTCATTGCCGGCTCCATTGCCATCGACACCGTGAAGACTCCCGTGGCCGAGCGGCTGAACCAGCTTGGAGGGTCGGCGGCGTATGCCTCGATCGCGTCGAGCTTTTTCGCGCCGACGCGGGTTGTGAGCATCATCGGGCATGACTTTCCCAAGGAGCACATCGCGATCCTGACCGGGCGGGGGATCGACATCGAGGGGATCGAGGTTTCGGAGGGGGAAAGCTTCCGCTGGTCGGGGGAGTATCACGAGGATCTGAACATGCGGACGACGCATGATGTGGCCGTGAATGTGCTGGAGCATTTCCAGCCGAAGCTGCCGGCGGGCTACCGGGACTCGCAGATCGTGGTCTTGGCGAATATGAGCCCTCAGAACCAAATGGACGCGCTGGCGCAGTGCGACGCGCCGGTCTATGTCATCGCGGATACGATGGATCTGTGGATCAATCTGGCGCGGGAGCAGCTCTTCGAGCTTCTGACCAAGGTGGACATGCTGGTCATCAATGACGCGGAGGCGAAGGAATTCATGCGGACGAACAATCTGATCGTGGCCGGGCGGCAACTGCGCGCGCACGGGCCGAAGCACGTGGTGATCAAGACGGGCGAGCACGGGGCGCTACTTTTCGGCGCGGACGAGAGCGAATTCTTCCGCTGTGGCGCCTATCCTTTGCATGCGGTGGAGGACCCGACCGGGGCGGGGGACAGCTTTCTCGGCGGACTCGCGGGTTCGCTCTGCGCGCTCGGGAAAACGGAAATTGCCTTCGGCGACCTGAAGAACGCGATCGTGCACGGGACGGTGATGGCGAGCTATAACTGCCAGTCGTTCAGCACGGACCGGCTGCACTCGCTGACGCAGGGGGATATTGACGCGCGTTATTCGGAGTTCCGGAAATTCACCGAGTTCTAAGGGCCCTTGGCGTGGCGTAAGTATTTGAAAGACGCCGGGGCTTGTCCGAGTATAGTCGGAAGGAACATGCCTATGCGAAACCATCCCTCCATCCGTCCGACCGTTCTCGCGGCCATCCTCGCCTCTGTCCTGACCGGGGGCGCGGTGAACGCAGACACACCGGCGACGATCGACATTTCGAAGTTGCCCGCCTCACTGGTCGACGACGTTGTGGTACCGGTGCCGCAGGAGATTTTCCTTTCCCTCGACAAGCTGGGCAATCAGGACTGGCGCGGGGAAATCAAGGTCTCGGGCTACGACAAACTCGGCAAGCGCTCGCAGATCGCGCTGTTGCTC
>JAHEDC010000482.1 GCA_024641425.1 Verrucomicrobiales bacterium
AACCCGCGTCGCCGGCATACGCCCGTAGAATTGAAGCCGGATCGGCCAGGCGATCGCCTCGTCTCCCCGCGTCTCGGGCCCGCGGAAATTCCCCGACTGCGGACCGTTCTGGCCGAGTGATTTCGCCGGGAAGTCCCGCGCGAACGTCCTCTCACCTTCCAGCGCGCGTCCGAAAGCTTCACCGAGAGCCCGGTCGGCCACAACGAGGTAGCGGGCCAGATTGAAATGCGAGAGCTGCTGCCCCTCCGCCACCGTCTCGAAGCCATGCGTCGCCGGATCCTCCGGCAATTCCTCCTGCAGGGGAATATCGATGCCGAGGAGGTCGTGGACGCTGAATTCATACTCGCGCCGGGTCAGCCGCCGGACGTTCACCCGCCCCTTCTCCGCCGCCTCCGCGCGGTCGTGGGCGAGCAATGGCGCTTCCAGATGCCCGAGGAAGGCCGACTTCGGCCCCGCCTCCGGACGGGGGTTTTTCGCCGGCGGCATTTCTCCTGACTCCACCCGGTCGAAGATCCGTTCCCAGAGCTTAGCGTTCCCCGGCTTTCCAGGCTCGAAGGCAAGGTCGAGAAGATTGAGATCCGCTTTCTGGACACTATCGTCGTGGCATTCGAAGCAATGCGTTTCCAGAAACGGCACCAGGCCTTCCTTTACCAGGTCCATGGCGGGTTCGGCACTCGCCACGGCGGCGCTGGCCGCCAGCGCGAGTCCGGAGAGTTCGATGGAGAAACGGGGCATTCGGGAAAGATACGTCCTCAAGGGACAATTCATCACAGAAGTTCGCCCCCCATCGCCCGAAAGGACACCCGGCTGCTACCCCACCCACCGGAAAACCACCGGTTTCTCCATGTCCGCATGCAGGCTCTGGTGCACCGGGCAGCCCAATGCGGCCAATTCCAGCGCGCGACACTCCGGATGATCCGACGGGAGCGGCACCTCGATCTCGATCGCCAACCGGACAATACGCCGCGGGGCGTCCGTCGACATCGTTTTCTCCACCGACGCCCTCGCACCCTCGATCACCAGTCCCTTCCTCCGGGCGTAGATCCCCATGATCGTCAGCATGCACGTACCCATCGCCGTCCCGACAAGATCGGTGGGAGAGAAAAGCGCGCCCTTCCCCTCGTTATCGACCGGCGCGTCCGTAACGATTTCCGCCCCCGAGGGCCCGTGGATCGCCCGCGTGTGCAGGTCGCCTTCATAAATGACATCGACGTTTACCATAGGACGGGAGAATGCATCGCTTCCCGACTCTCGGCAACTATTCCTCGCCACGAACGAGAACGACCCGAAACCCGTATTGAGGAAGCCGACGATCGGAAACCACCGGTCGCCGGGTCGCCATGCGGAGGAACTCTTCCGAGCCGGTGCCATAATCGCCTCCGCGCGTGACGGCCCAGACGGCAATCGGGGAGTCTCCACCGAAAAGATCTTCGACGAATTCCGTGACGTTGCCCGCCAGATCATGAAGACCCCACTTGTTTGGCGAAAACGAGCCCACGGGAGCCGTGAAGGGCATTCCGTCATCGTAGCCGGCAATGACGTTCTCCGGCCCGAGTTCCACCGCCGCCGAGGCATCTGCGAAATTACCAGCCCCTGCCGGGGGAGGCCAATCGGTGCCCCAGAAATAGCGCTTGTCCTCCCACATCGCGGCCGCTCTCGCAGCGGGCGTATCCCCCGTCTCGCGATCCTGTCCCGCCGCTCGACTCCATTCGGCGTCCGTCGGCAGCCGATAGCGACCGTCCGGACCGATCCGATCCTACGCCCGTTCGTGTTCGGTGAGCCACTCGCAGAAGGCATGCGCGTCCTTCCAACTCACACTCACCACCGGGTGGGTCTCGTTCTGCGCGAAGGCCGGCACAGCATGGGCCTTGGCGGTCGCGGCGAGATACGCGGCGTAATCGATGACCCGCGTTTCCCACACCGACATCATAATCCCTTCCAGAGGAACAAGTTTCATGCCCAGGCTGTTCTCCCATGGCTTCCCGAAGACGACTTCGTTGCTCGGATCGAGAACGAGATTCACGCTCTCTTCCTCGCCCGGCTTCACTTCCACCTCTATCTGCTTCCGCGCGTAGCCCTCAAGCTTTACCATGATGTTGTGAATTCCCGGCTTGACCTCCGAAACCGTCAATGACGGCGATGCGGTTCCCTTGTATTCCTTGTCGATAAAGAGACTCGCTCCCTGCGGGGACGTCTCAACTTTCACGGAACCGAGCAATTCCCGTCGAACGGCAAGGTAAATCGCCCCTCCGGCATTCAACGAGTCCAGCGATCCTTCCTCCGGGACGTAGGGCACGCTCTTGTCCACCTCGTAATAGAGAACATCGGTCAGATAGCCCGTTTTCCGTTCCTTCTCGGTCAGCCAGGCGCAGAATGCTTCCGCAGCCTCCGGACTCACCATCGCCGCAGGACGGGTGGTGTCGATCGCGGGATCACTGGACGACAAAACCGCGACATTGACGGGATAGGATTCCTCTGTCGCTTCGAGGAACCGTCGGAATTCTTCTGGCGCGATGGCGCGTTTCGCCAAATGCTGATCCGAACGGGGTTCCATTGGCAAGTCGAGACTGTTAACCCATTCCCGACCCACCTTCGGAGGGTTGTAAACTTCCAAGGTCTGCCCGCCGACAATCTGCACCTCGTTGCCCGCCCGCACCGTCGCCATGAAGGTCAACGGAAGATAACCTTCTCGTTCCAGCCTGAATGTGACCTCGCCGGGCTTCACGCCCTTGCGCGGCGTCGTCTGGGTCAACCCCCAATCCTCTCCATTCGCAAATACCCGCGCTCCCGGAGGATCGGAAATTACCTGCACGACGCCTGTTGTCGGCCCCACAGGTGGCTTCGGTTTGATCGGATTCGGCTCGATCTCCGACGCGCCCGTACCCGCACCATTTGCGGGAGTCCCTGCATTCGCCCGAATGGCGAGTTGCATCTTCCGCGTATTCACATCGTCGTCGATCAGCCGTTTCGTTTCGTTGAAGGCATGGAAGAAATCGGCGTTCCTTCCGAACGTGATGCCCATGGCGAGGAGGCCGCTGAAAAGGAGAACGCGGAAGGCTTTCACCCACAGCGGCGCCGCCCGGAACCGCAAATGCCGCACCCGCTCCAAGGCCTGACGCATCTCTCGGGCCGAACCGAAGCGCTGTTTGGGCGAGGGCGCGCAGGCGCAGCAGATCACCTCGTTCAATTGACGCCATTTCTTCCGCTCCGAATCGGTCGCGAAGTCTCCGGGAACTTCCGGAAAGTCCATTCGGTCCTTGCCCGTGCTGATTTCATAAAGCACCATCCCGAGACTGTAGATGTCGGCCTGCGGAGAGCCCGGACCTTCCGGCGGCACGAAGCCCTCCGTCCCCACAAACGTGCGCTGACCACTCGCGGCCACGAGCCCGATGTCCGCCAGTTCCGGCTGCCCGTCGACGAAAATGACGTTCGAGGGCTTCACATCGCGATGGGAAAGCCCTTTCGAATGCATGTGGTGCAGAGAATCCGCGAGGATAATCCCAACCCGCAGGCATTCGTCAATCTCCAGCCGTCCATGCTTTTTCGCGTCGGAGGACAGCGTATGTGGAACATACAGCTCCGGTATTATTTCCCTTCCAGTCAAACGGTCATCCGCCAATTCCATCACATAATAGTAAAAACCCGCCGTCAGGTTCCGGCCGACATGAAGGATCGCCACGAGCCCAGGATGCGCGCGCGAAATCGGCTCGTAGTTCTTGATGCCCTCGAATTCTCGCTCGAATGTCCGGTCGAACTCGAAATCCGAGCGCCGCACAACCTTCACGGCCCGCAACGCGCCGGTAACCCCGCGCGCCAGCCATACCTGGCCGTAACTTCCCTTCCCGATCAGCCGGATCATCTCGTGATCCGGAATCACCGGCGGGGTCGTGTCCTGGATTTCAGAGTAGCTGTGTTTCAAGGGTCTGGATTTCCTTACGCAATATGCCGCCGACCCGATGCTTCGCGAGATAAACCTGTGCGATACTCACGCCCAACTCGCGAGTCACCTTCATCGCCGCCCACCCCTTGACCACGTAGCAGTCAAATATTTGGAATTGCCGGGGCGAGACCTTGTTCCGAACTCCGGCTAACGCGCGCTCGGTGAGGTTCCGGTTCCATTCCGCGTCCCATACCTTCTCCAATTCCGGTCCCTCCGGATCGGCAAACCGGTCCAACGTCGCGGTGCGTCGGCTCGATTCGTCCCCTCCACCACCGTCTGCCGCCCGGGAATACGAGGTATCCTTGGCCCGCTTCCGAAACTGATCCGTGATTCGCCAGCGCGTCATGTTCATCAACCAGGCCTTAAACGACCCTTGCGCGGGATCGTATTTCCCTTCCTTCTGCTGCTTCGCAATGCAAATGATCGTCTCCTGAACGGCGTCAAAGGCTTCCTCCGACCGCAACCCCGCCTTGAGGGCCACGCTATAAATCAGCTTCCAATAGGTCTTGTAGAATTCATCCCAGCTCCGCTGGTCTTCCCAGTTCTTCAGCCGTTCGATCAGGCTTTTCCGTGTACGCTGGTAAGCGTCCCGGTTCTCGGGCTCGACTTCATCGGCTGGTTTCTTCGCGGGCATGGGGGAGTTCTTAACATGGAGGGTCGTCATTGGAAAGCAATACGGACTCTGCCCTGGAAGTCTTGCAGCCAATCCCTAGGGCATCTCGACCAGAAGACGAAATCCCCGCGAGGGAAGTCCCCCATCCGGGACCGCCTCGATCATCAGCGCTCCGGTTCCCTGCCTCGGACCAGCAGGGCTGTCGACCCAGGATCCCGTCCGCAACGTGGGACTCACTTGGAGGCGATAGCGCCGCCCGGTTTCCGATTGCCACCGTAGCGTATGCGAGCCTACGCCTCCGGCGAGCACCAAGAGGGAAAGTTTCGATTCGCGGTCGTTCGGCAGGGTTCCGTAGACGTACTCCTGCCGGTTTGTCTGGCCGTCACCATCCGAATCATCGTTCCCGCTCTGT
>JAHEDC010000483.1 GCA_024641425.1 Verrucomicrobiales bacterium
GCCGCCGTCGTGATCGCGACCGTCGCCGAGCCGGTCGCGACCCGGATGAAGGCGGAGATCATCCATGCGTAGACAAGCGGCGGAAGGTGGAGGGTCGAGGCGAGCGATCCCAAGGCATCGGCCACGCCGGAATCCCGCAAGACCCTTGCGAATCCCCCGCCCCCGGCGACAACGAGCAGCGTCATCCCGATCCCGGCCACGCTCTGCTCGGTGAATTTCAGAATATCCGCCCGTCCGAATCCGCAGGCCCGTCCGAAAACCCACGCCGCCGCGAAGACCGACAAAGTCAGCGCGACGACCGGATTCCCGATGAATCCCAGAACCGCCCGCGTCTGGCTTTCCGGAGTAAGAAGCAGGTCGCCCATCGTGGCCAGCAACATCAGGCCGACCGGGAGGGCGAGGACGAAGAACGTTCCCCCGAAACTCGGTCGCGCCGCCCGGGACGGCACCACCTCGGCAACTTTCGGCGTCGTGACCGGAACGTAGCGTACGACCCAGCGGGCAAAGAGCGGCCCGGCAACCGCCGCCGTCGGAATGCCGACAAGAAAGCCGAGGGTCAGCACCGTTCCGGTATCCGCGCCCAGCAATTCGACCGCGACGACTGGCCCGGGATGCGGCGGCATCAGACCGTGCATGACCGAAAGAAACGAAAGCAAGGGAATGGCGAGGAGGAGAAACGGACGTTTCGTCTCACGCGACAGCGTAACGAGCACCGGCAGAAGAAGGAGCAAGCCGACGACGAACCAGGTCACGAGCCCGACGACGAGAGCGAGGGCGACGATGCACAGTCCGGCACGCGAGGGCCCGAAGAACCTCACGAACCGTTCCGCCAGCACTTCCGCGCCCCCCGATTCGGCGAGCAGTTTTCCGATCATGGCCCCGAAGGCGATGATGGCCGCGATCCCTCCCAAGGTCGCCCCCACCCCGTCCTGGAACGCCTTGAGCGAATTCAGCGGAGCCATTCCCGCCCCCACCCCCACGAGCATCGCGGCGAGGAGCAGCGCGATGAAGGCGTTGAGTTTCCGCCAGGTCACCAACGCGACCAGCATCGCGATGGCGGCGAAGGCGAGGCAGAGCAGGAACTCGGGCGAACGCGGCATCGTTCAGAGCGTGAGTTTCCTCGCCCGTGCCAAGACCGGCCATTCCTCGACGCAGCGGCCATCGCGCACGACGTAGGCGCGGTCGTGGAGCGCGACCGTCGGGCAGATGTGCCAGGGAATCCCGTAGAGCACGGTGCCGACGGGAAACTCCGCCGCCCGTGCCGTCTCCAGAACGAGGTGTTCCTCGTTGTGACCCACCGCCTTCGCCTCGGGAAGATCTGGAAAAACCACGCGGGGATGCGGCATCTCGCTCGCCACCGACTTGTGTCCGAGATCGAGGCAGATCCGCTCCGGCGTCGGGCGGCTGATCACCCGGGCGAGCAGGGCGGCGGCATTCGCGAAGCCGAGATCCGGCAGGTTCGTCGCGTAACCGGCGTCCCACAGCAAGGTCGTCCCCGGACTGCACTCGAACTCCGGATGCCCGGCATGCACCGGAAACGTCGGCGACCCTCCGACTACTGTCCGCGGCACCGGCAATCCCGCCCGCAGGAGCTCGGCGCGCAGCGCCAGCGTGTGCTCCGCCGCGACCTCGCCCGCCGCGTTCCGTGCCGCCACATCGCTCTGGTGCAGGTGACCGTCGTAGGCATGGAGGCCGCCCGGAACCAGTCCGGGAAGGGAAGCAATCATCCGGTAAAGTGCCAGCGCTTCCGCTCCGGGCGCGATCCCCGTGCGGTGCTGCCCGACATCGAGATCAAGCAGCATCTCGACCGTCACTCCGGCGGCCACGGCGGCCGCACTGACATTCTCCAACGCCACCGCGTCATCACCGATGACCGAAAACCGTGTCTGAGGAAACGCCTGCCCGAGCGCGAGAAACCGCCCGATGTTCGGCCCCGTAATCTGGCCCGCCAACAACACGTCCTGCACCCCCGCGCCCGCCGCCATCTCCGCTTCCGCGATCGTCGCGCATTTGCACTTCGTAATGCCGAGTTCCATCTGCCGCGCGACAAGCTGCGGCATCTTGTGCGTCTTGATGTGCGGTCGCAACCGCTCCACGTCGCCCGCAAGCGCGATCATCCACCGAAGGTTCTCGTCGATCCGTTCGGGATAGACGAGCAGCGCCGGCGAAGGCACCGCGTCCTCGTTTTCAATCCGTGCCCAGTCGATTTCCATCACCTAGACGAGTTCGAAGATGGCCTCGATTTCCACCGCGATGTTTCCCGGCAGCGGCCCCATTCCCACGGCACTGCGCGCCCCGATCCCGGCTTCCTCGCCGAAGACCTGCGCGAAAAGCTCGCTGCATCCGTTGATCACTTTCGGCTGGTCGTAGAAATCCGGCGCGGAATTGACCATCCCCAACACCTTCACCACCCGCGCCACCGCATCCAGATTCCCGAACTGCGCCCGCAAGGTCGCGAGGATCGCCAGCCCGACCTGCCGCGCCGCCGCGTAGCCCCCGTCCAGATCCAGATCCGCGCCCACCCGCCCCGTGATCAACGTCTTGTCCTCGCGGAGCGGGCCATGGCCGGAAACATAGGCGAGCTGCCCCACCACCACGACCGGCCGGTAAACGGCCACCGGACGAGGGGCGGGCGGAAGCGTGAGCCGGAGTTCTGAAAAGCGTTCTTCGTGCGTCATGCGCCAGTGATAGGGCATCCCACCGCAAAACCGAAGCACGAAATCGCCGACGAGCATCGCGGGATTCGGTTTCTGAGCGATTCAATCCTATGAGTGTTCGCGCCATCGACACGCCCGAAGACAGCTTAAAGGCCGCGCAGGAAGTTACCCGCCTGCTTTTCGATTGGATGGAACACCCCAAGACCTGGAAAGAGCGCGAGATCTGCCGGCAAGCGGATTTCGTCCCATGACCGCCCTTGAAGCCGTCTGTGCCGTGCTCGATGCCCTCGACGCGGCCCATGCCCCCTCCATGCTTAGGGGATCTTTCGCCAGCGACTCCTCCGGGGTCGCCCGGGCGACGAAAGATGCGGATGGCGTGGTCGATATCGAACGCGGCAAACTCCCGTCGATCCTTGCAAACCTCGATCCGAGAATCGCCATGCAGGCGCAGATGATGTTCGAGACCATGACCAGGACGACCCGACCCATCCTCCAGGTGGAGAACAGCCCGTTCCAGATCGAGCTGCTTCACGTCAATTCCGACCCTTTCATGACGGGCCGATTCCAGCGCCAGGACGACGTCGACTCCCCGGAGCTGGGTCGCTCGAATCCGGACATCGATCCGAAACGCCGGAACGAGCTCGCGGACGAACTGGGGATCAAGGAATTCATCTCCTGATTCGCCCAGACGTAAACCTTCTGCACGGCGCGAGCTTTCGCGCCGGTTCCCAACACTCAATGAAGAGCGACCTCACTCCCCGCGCCACAATCTACCGCATTGTCGTTCACCGCAACGACACGGTCTTCGCACGCTTCTGCGATCTGAAATGAGCGAAACCGACCTGATTCCGCCGCTGCTCGGCACTTCACTCGCCACTCGCCCGGAAATCGAGCGGTCGGAGGAACTCTTTCCTCGAAATCGTGTCGCACATTCCTGGCGACATCAGGGAACCCGGCGAGGCTTCAGGGGAAACGACTTCGCCCGTCGAGGTTCGAGGTTTTCGTCGCCACCGGAGCTTTGGCCGGAATCGTCCCGACGGGTCTCACCGGCATAACGAACGGACGGAGCCACGGCGGCGACGCGCCGGAGGAATCGGTGGCGACGCTCTACGAGGACCCATGCCAAGAAGCGCGGAACAGGCTTGCCTTTGGCTCCCTGAAGCGATCAGCGACAATCCACCGAAATACGTCCCACCCCTGCCCGAATGCGCGCTCCGATTGCGCGTGGAAACTGGAAGTGATCGGCAGGAGAAATATCTTCCACCATGGATAAATCAGCCGCGTTTTCTGATCCCGTCACTCCCCCCTCGAAACCCACCATGAGCTGGCGGTGGGACAAGGGGGACTATGGGAGCGCTAAGCCGGTTCGAGGGGGGAGAGATGGTGATCAATCGTGCCTTTGGAGCGGCTCTTCCAGCGAGGACGTCGGGAATGACGCCTGAAGAAGGAAACAAAAAAGGCGCGCGGGGTGACCGCGCGCCTCTTGCTTGAAAACGGAAAGCCGAGTGGCTTTTGCCTTAGCGCTTGGAGAACTGGAAGCGCTTGCGGGCGCCGGGCTGGCCGGATTTTTTCCTCTCCTTCATCCGCGCGTCGCGGGTGAGGAGGCCTTCCTTCTTGAGGGAGGGGCGAAGCTCCGGGTCGTGCTTGAGAAGGGCTCGGGCAATTCCGAGGCGGACGGCTCCTACTTGGCCGGGAGTTCCCCCCCCTTCGGCGCGAACAACCACGTCCCACTTCTTGGAATGGTCGGTGGTGAGGAAGGGCTGAAGAACGCCATTCTGCAGCGTCGTGGTAGGGAAATACTCCTCGAAAGGACGACCGTTGATGGTGATCTTGCCGTCGCCGGGCTGCATGCGGATGCGCGCGATGGCTGTTTTCCGGCGGCCGGTGGCGGTGATGACTGCACTTTCGCTCATAAATCTTGAATTCGGGTAACTGAAGGGAAGGATCAGACGGCGTAGGGCTGCGGATCCTGCGCGGTGTGGGTGTGCTCGGTGCCCGCGTAAACCTTCAGTTTCTTGAAAATCTGGCGGCCAAGGCGGTTGTGCGGAATCATCCCACGGACGGCGGACTCGATGAGGCGCTCGGGGTGCTTCTCGCGAATGTTGCGGGGCGTGACGCTCTTATGCCCGCCGACATAGCCGCTGTAGCTGGTATAGACCTTGTTCTCTTCCTTCCGGCCGGTAAGGCGTACCTTGCTGGCGTTGATGACGACGACATAGTCACCCGTATCGACATGCGGGGTGAAAACGGGTTTGTTCTTCCCGCGAAGGATATTGGCGGCGTGG
>JAHEDC010000484.1 GCA_024641425.1 Verrucomicrobiales bacterium
ATCGTAGGTTCCGCCGGGATAACCGTCCATAACAGGTTCATTCAGAGTCAGTTGCCCCCCCGCAGGGAGCGCCGCGCCCACACCGTTGCCGTTGCCCGTAGAGGCGACCACGAACGTCACGTCCGGTGTTCTCGGTGCATTCCGCACTTGGCTCGGCGAGTCGTTGAAATCCCAAACCCACCCATCCGAGGAGGCAAGGGCGAGATTCGCCGACCGCGACTGGGTCAAGGTCGCGTTCTCCGCCAAAGCCTGATTCAATGTGAAGCCCTTGACACCCCGCTCCGCAGTCCTCGCGATATAGAAGCGTTGCTTCGCACTATCCCAGAGAACCTTCGGCTTTCCGGAAGTCGCCTCCTCAGGGGATTCCGTTACCGCTTCCGTGCGTGGATCGATCATGCTGCCGCGCAGACCGGCCAGTTTCACTCCCGTCGCCGCATCCGCTTTCGTCTTGAGCGAGGCCAGCACGCTCGACACCTGCCCATTGGCGGCAAGCGTGCCACCGTTTGCCTTGAAGACCCGCACCGCCGAATTCAGCGCGGCCACGTCCTGTTCGAGTTTCGTCGTCTTTGCGACTTCCGTCGTCTTGCTCGCCATCATGACCGCCGCGCCTCCGGTGACCGCCAGGACGGCGAGCACTGCCAGCGTTTCAACAGTCGAGAAAGCCCGTTTCGAATTGATTCTATTCTTCATCGTAGTGTTTGATTTGTGTTTCATTAACCAGAAAAAATCTGGCAGTTATGGAAATTAACCAATTCCGCGAATAATACAAGTTATTTTTCGCATTTTTTATATTTTCCATATGTTTTTCGCTTCCAACCGCCCAATTCCCGCGCATTCCTCGCACTTTTGCCTGGTTTTCGCACTTCCCGGTGACACGAAGCCTCTCGCGACTGAGGTCGATTCCTGCAAAAAGGGTGCACCGATACCGGTGTGCGATGGCAAAGTCCGGAAGGAAAGCGATTTTCAACGCAGCTCCCGTGCGAAGTGCGCGCGCTACGGAAATCCCGTCGTCGAAGCGGGAAAAGTGACGACGGCTACTCCGCGCGGGTGATCGCGTAGTCCTCTTTCTCATCCTTTATCTGCCAGCCGAGAGCCGCGATCTCGGCCCGGAGAGCATCCGACGCGGCCCAATCCTTGGCCTGCCTCGCGGCCCAGCGCTTCTCGGCGAGAAGAACGACGTCCTCCGGCACCGCCGCCCCACCCGCAGCGTCCTCACCCGCGGGAAGTTCCCAACCGAAGGCGGCGGCAATCCAGGCGATGCCTTCCAGTGCGGCGGCCGCGCTCGGGTCATCGAGTTCCTCCTTCTCGATCGTCTTGAGCGCGGAAAAGAAGGCGCCGAGAGCACGCGGAGTGTTCAGGTCGTCAAGCAACGACGCCCATGCTTCGGCGAAGGGGCCCTCGGTCACCGTGGCCACACCGTCCCCCGCGGATGCGACGAGATCCTCATACCCAGCAAGAGCCCGTCCATTGAGTTGCGTTGACAGCTTCGCCACAACGTTGGCAATCCGATGGAGATTCAACCGGGCCCCGTGGAGGGAATCGAGGGTGAAGTTAAGCTTCTGGCGGTAATGACCGGCGAGCAGGGAATAACGCAGTTCGGCCGCGGAGACGCCTTTTTCCTGCAAATCTCCCAGCGTGAAAAGATTGCCGAGACTCTTGCTCATCTTCTCCCCCTCCACCATGAGGTGCTCCGAATGGAACCAGTGGCGCGCGAAGGTCTTTCCGGTGCAGGCCTCGCTTTGGGCAATTTCGTTCTCGTGGTGCGGGAAAATGAGGTCGACGCCACCACCATGCACGTCGAATGACTCACCGAGGTGCTTCATGCTCATCGCGCTGCACTCCAGATGCCAGCCCGGACGTCCCTGGCCCCACGGACTTTCCCAGAAGTTCTCCCCGTCCTCGGGCTTCCGGGCCTTCCAGAGCGCGAAATCGGCGAGGCTCTCTTTCTCGTATTCATCGGAATCGTTCGCCGAGGCGCTGGCGCCGAGCTTCAACTCCCGGTCCTTGAGGCCGGACAGCTGCCCGTAACCGGGAAATGACGAAACCTTGAAATAGACCGATCCGTCCGCTCCCTGGTAGGCATGCCCGCCGGCAACCAGTTTCCCAATCAAATCGATCTGCTCGGCGATATGCCCGATCGCGCTCGGTTCAAGATGGGGCTCAAGCAGGTTCAGGGCCTTGCAATCCGCATGAAGCCGCTCCGTCCAATGGCGCGTGAAATCAACGAGCGTCTTCCCCTCGGCCTGCGACTGCCGGATCGTCTTGTCATCGACATCGGTGATGTTCCGGACATGGCGGGTCGGCAACCCGGTCAACTCGACAACCCGCCTGAAGAGATCCTGCACAAGAAAGGTCCGGAAGTTCCCGATATGGGCGGGGCCATAGACGGTGGGGCCACAGCAATAGAAGCGTAGCGTTTTCCCGTCGCCGGCCGTGATCGGCTGCCGGGTGCGACTGAGAGTGTCCTGAAGATGAAGTTGCTGACGGTTCATGAATAGGAATTCCTCTAAACGCCCTGGCACGGATTTGCAATCGGCCCGCTTGTATCACTCCCCCAATCCAGCCTCGCGCATCCGATCCGCCATCTCACTCGCCTGAAGCGTCTCGACGAATTCCCCGATGTCCCCGCCAATCACGGTATCCAGATTGTAGAGGGTGAGACCAATCCGGTGGTCCGTCACCCGGCCCTGGGGGAAGTTGTAGGTGCGGATTTTCTCCTCCCGCCCCCCGCTCCCGATAAGGTTGCGCCGGTGCTCCGAGTATTTTTCCGCTTCCTCCCTTTTTTGCTTCTCCAGCAGTTTCGAACGGAGGATCGAGAGCGCCTTCTCCTTATTCTTCCCCTGACTGCGCCCGTCCTGACAGCGCACCATGATGCCCGTGGGAAGGTGGAGCACCTGGACGGCGGAATCCGTCGTGTTCACATGCTGTCCTCCCGGCCCCCCCGAGCGACAGACCTCAATGCGAAGTTCCTCCGGCTTCAGTTGCACGTCGACTTCCTCGGCTTCAGGCATTACCGCCACCGTCGCCGTCGAGGTATGGATGCGGCCCTGGGTTTCCGTTGTGGGCACCCGCTGAACCCGATGGACGCCACTCTCGTACTTCATCCGTCGAAAAACCTCTTCGCCGGAGACCTTGACCGTGACCTCCTTGAATCCACCGACCTCCGACGGACTCGCCTCCAGGACTTCGACTTTCCACCCCTGATCCTCCCCGTAGCGTGTATACATCCGCAGCAGATCCGCAGCGAAGAGTGAGGCTTCGTCTCCTCCCGTGCCCGCACGCAACTCGATGATCGCGTCGCGGTTCTCGGTATCGTCCTGGGGAAGCAGCGCATACTGCATCTCGACATCCAGTTTCTCCACCTGCTTGCGGAGGACGGGAATCTCCTCCTCGGCCATGGCCATCATGTCCGGGTCGTCGGATTTCGCCAGTTCCTCGTTCTCCTCCAACTCCCGCGCCGCCTTCGTGTAAGCGTCGAAGTTCGCCACCAATCGCTTTACCTGGTTGTATTCCTGGGACATCTCCGAGGCCCGCTTCTGGTCCTCGTAGAATTCAGGGTTCGCCATCGCGGCCTCGATTTCCTCGAGCCGGGCGCGCTTTTTCTGCATTAAGGGGGCGTAGTCCATGATCTGGTTCAGTCGGGGATTGGCAAAAACGGAAACGGCGACAAGCACCTGCCGCCAAAAACAAAGAACGGTGCGGCGCCATCGAGCGCCCGCACCGTTCCGAAAATGCACTGTCTATCGCTAAGCGGAGGCGCCTGCGGCCGGCTTCGGAGATTTCCGACGTGCCTGCATGCTGCCGTAGCGCTGCGCGAACTTCTCCAAACGCCCGGCCGTGTCGATGAAGCGCTGCTCCCCGGTGAAATAAGGATGGCACTGGGCGCAGATACCGATCTTGATGTCCTTGATCGTCGAGCGGGTCTCGTAGACGGCACCACAGGTACAGGTGATCGACGTCGGTTCGTAATTGGGATGGATTTCCGCTTTCATGGTGGTGGGCAGGGCAAAAAAGGTTCTGATTTCAGGCAAAAAAACCGTCCGGATTCGGGCGGGGACGGATAGTATACCACCGCCCACTTTCCCGCAAGCGAAAGGTTATTCCCGCTCTTCAACGCGAAGGAGATGGAGTTCCCTTGCCAAGGCGCGCGAGAAGACGCGCGATGCATTCGGGGAAAAGGAGGTGCTCCGCCGCCTGAATCCGCTCGTGCAGGGATTCCGCCGTGTCCCCGGGGAGAACCGGCACTTCTCTTTGGCCGAGGATCTCTCCCGCGTCGAGATCCACAGTGACCAGATGCGCGGTACAGCCCGTGAACGAAACCCCGGCGTTTAAGGCTTGTTCCCAGGCGCGAAGCCCCTTGAAAGCAGGAAGAAGCGACGGATGAATATTGATGATCCGCCCCGCGAAAGCCTCCAGTAAGGGGGCCTTCAGCACGCGCATGAAACCGGCCAGCACCACCAGATCCACCGCCGCCGCCCGCAGTCGGTCGCGGATTTCCTTCTGCGCCGCCTCGTTCAGCCGGGAGCGCCCCTCGCCCGGATCAACGAAAACGGCCGGCACCCCCCTCGCCCGCGCCCTTTCCAGAACCCCCGAATCCGCCGCGTCCGAGATCACCAGCGCGACCTCGACTTCCAGCGTTCCCTTGTCGATCGCCCGGAAAAGGGCACCCAGATTCGAGCCCTTCCCCGACCCGAGCACTCCGATCTTCGGCTTTCCTCCCTCGCCGCCCTTGCGCAGCGCGGCCAAGGTCGAACTCGTCGACTTGCCGAGCACCAGAGGGAGAATGCGGATCTCGGCGCCGACTTCCTCAAGCGCGGCCCGTTCGTCCGGATTGAGCGAGTCCACCGTATAGTCGCCTCCTTTCGCGTAGACGTGCGGACGCAGGCAGCGGATGAGGCGCGTCGCCCGTTCCTCGCCGAAGAC
>JAHEDC010000485.1 GCA_024641425.1 Verrucomicrobiales bacterium
CGTGCCCACGGGATCCACATGGTCGACTCCCTCGCCGATGCCCTCCCCGTAGCCATCACGAACGAATACCTCCGGATCAAGCAGGCGGGGCTTCTTTGAGGCACCGGCGGCGGCGGCCTGGATCAAAGCACGAAGCGCGGACTCTGTCCGAGGAATTGCGCGGGATTCCGGTAGACGATCTTGTCGATGAAATCAGCGTCATAGCCCCGCCGCCGCATTTCCAAAGCCGCCTTCGGAACCGCGAGGGGATCGCTTACCCCCCAGTCGCAGGCGCTGTTCATCCAGATCCGCTCGTGACCGTAGAGCTCAAGCATGTCGATGGCCCGGTGGGGCGTCACTTTCGACTCGGGATACAAGGTCATCCCCGCCCAGAATCCCTGCTCGAGGACAAGGGTCGCCGTATGCTCTTCCACATGGTCGATGATGACGCGGCCCGGATCGATCTTCGAGTGGTTGCGGAGCGCATCCACAATGAGTCTTGTCCCCTTGAGCTTGTCCTCGAGATGCGGCGTGTGCACGAGAATGAGCTGCTCGTGATCCTCGGCAAGCTGGATGTGCTTCTCCAGGATCGCGAGTTCGTTCCGGCTGTTCTTGTTCAGCCCGATCTCGCCGATCCCGAGCACGGTCGGCTTCGCCAGAAACTCCGGGATCAGGGCGAGCACGTCGTCGGCCAAACCCATGTCCTCGGATTCCTTCGGGTTGATGCACAACCAGGTGAAATGCTTCAGGCAGAACTTCGCGGCGCGTTTCGGCTCGTATTCGGTGATCTGCCGGAAGTAGTCGCGGAATCCTTCCGCCGATCCCCGATCGAAGCCCGCCCAGAACGCGGGCTCGCAGATCGCCCGGCAACCGGCAAGGGAAAGGGCAACGTAGTCGTCGGTCACGCGACTCACCATATGGGCGTGGGGCTCGATGTAGCGCATGGGAATGGGGGATCAGGAATTCGCGGGCCGGGGAGCACCGAAGGCACCCTGGAGGGTCGCCGCGGGAATGGGTTCCTCGCTCTGGTCGCTCAATGCTTCAAGAACCCTCCGAGCACGGCCCTGGGATTCCGAGGAAAGCTCTCCAAAGGCGGCCCGCAACGCGACCACCCGGTAGTCGCCGGCCTGCCCGTGCCGCTCCACGCGGTCGAGAAACGCGGCGATATCGATCAATTTGATCCGGGCATCGAGAAAGCCCAGATCGACAAGAGGAACGTTGGGAGTAGTGTCAGTCACGCCTTTACCCTAGCGCCACTCGCGCGTTTTGACAACGGCTCCGCACCTCCCTCGTTTCTTCGGCTCCCTTCAGGCCGTTCGGCAGGAAATCCGTAACCGCGGAGGCTCCGGATCGTCCCCTAGGGAAAGCCCTATCCCAGCCCCGCCCATGGCGCCATCGACCGTCCAGTTCCCTCACGCAGCCCTGCTCCTTTTCCTCGTCGGAGCGCATGCGGCAACCGCCGCAACCCGGGGCGCGCTCGAAACCTACGCTTCCGAGAACAACGCGCGCTCCTGGGGCGTTGTCGATACCATCGATCCCCTCAACGAGTATCTTCCATTCTGGAATAGCAATCCCTCCAGTGGCGATTCCGACATCTACTTCTACTTTTCCGGCGACGCTCCATTCTACTTTTTCGCCGACGCCCTCAGTTCGGCCGGAAACTTCACGGGCGACTACGCCTCCGAACATATCATCGCCGTCGGTTGCAATTTCTTCATCGAGGATATCGATTCCTTCGATGGCGCCGACATTTTCTTCTATTCGGAGAGCGACAAGCGCTTTTACTACAGCCGGTATTTCGACACCGCGTCGTATTTCCTCGGAAACGGATGGGACTCGATCGAGACCGGTTTCCTCGGGGCCTCCTGGTTCATCTTCGAGGACGGTTCCTACGTCCAAGCCGCGATCACGCCGGACTCCCTGAATTCCATTAGCCGAATCGGCGTGCGCTGCTTTCCGCTCGACGCGACCGCGGACGCAACCCTCATCGCCATCGACAACTTCTATCTTGTCCCGGAACTCACCCCGCCAAGCCTCCTCCTCGATTCCGGCAACACGGTCTCGCTCTCCGGAGAATTCCCCCTGACCAGCGGCCAGGCCTACAATCTCTGGACTTCGAACAATCTCATCGATTGGCTGAGATTGGAGGACTACAGCGATATCACGGGGACGGGCAGCGCCCCCTTCGACGTCCCTGTCACTCCCGGTAGCGACACGTATCTCCAACTGAGCACCGAGGAGTTCTACTCCGAGATCCCCGACATCGGCCCTTGACGGCGACTCTAGATCTCCAGCTTCTCGAGCGCCTCCACCCCGTCCACAACGCGGACATCCGTCCCTTTCCGGATGCGTCCCATCAGGCCGGCCAGCACGCCCCCGGGGCCCAGTTCGAGGAAGAGCTCCTGGCCCTCGTCGACGAGGCGCGCCATCGACTCCGACCAGCGCACGGAACCCGTCACCTGGCTGGCCAGCGTCCGGCGGATTTCATCGGGAGCGGAAACGGGCCGGGCCTCGAAATTGCAAACCACCGGAAACCTCGGACTGCGGATCTCGGTGTTCTCAAGCACGACCGCCAGTTTGTCCTGCGCGTCCTGCATCAGGCGCGAGTGGTAGGCGCCGGCCACCGTCAGCTCCTTGCCCATCCGAATGCCCGCGTCCTTCGCGCCCGCGAGGGCGGCGGCGATCCCCTCCTTGCTCCCTGACAAAACGATCTGCCCCGGAGAATTCAAATTCGCCACATCGACGCCGACCTTCGCCGCCAGGGCGCGAACGGCTTCTTCCTCGCCCCCGATCATCGCCGCCATACTCCCGGCCGTCGCCTCACAGGCTTCCTCCATGAATCGGCCCCGCCGGGCGACGAGTTCCAGCCCGCTCGCGAAATCGAACGTCCCCGCCGCCGCATGCGCGGTAAATTCCCCGAGGGACAATCCCGCTGCCGCCGCGATCCTCAAATCGGGGAATTTTTCCCTTAGCACCTCCAGACAGGCCAGACCATGCACGTAAAGCGCGGGCTGACAGCGCGAGGTGCGGGTCAGTTCCTCGATCGGCCCCTCGAACATGACCTCGCTCAAGGAGAAGCCGAGCACTTCGTCCGCCTTCTTGAAAAGGGCGGCGGCACGCGGATAAGTGGCGGCAAGGTCCTTGCCCATCCCTACGGATTGGGCACCCTGACCGGCGAAAAGGAGAACGACATTCTTGCTCATGGGAATTGGAAATTGAGAGCCCCGGTCCTAGGCCAAGCGGGGGAAGCGTGCAAGGATCAATTCAAACCCTCCAGCGTTTCACCTCCAACTCCAGTAGCTCGGCAGCCCTTGCCATTGCCTCGCTCCGCTCCATTTCCCGCGGACAAATCGGAAGGATCTCGTCAAAAAGGGGCGACCCCGCCGAAGCGACGCCGCAGAACGCCACCACGCGCTTCCCGGCGTTCTTTGCCAGCCGCGCGACCCCTGCCGGCCCCTTTCCCATCAGGGTCTGCGCGTCGAGACTTCCCTCCCCGGTAATGACGATATCCGCCGCCTCAACGCGCGCGCAAAGACCCGTGACCTCCGCCACCAGATCGAATCCCGGCTCAAGCTCCGCCCCGAGAAAGCGCCTCAATCCGAATCCCAATCCACCCGCCGCTCCCGCGCCGGGGCGACGCGCCATATCCGCGGCCCCGAGCAAGCCCACCAGATGCCCGAGCCGCGCCTCGTGCCGCTCGAAATCCTCCGGGGCGATTCCTTTCTGAGGACCATAGACGCGCGTCGCCCCCTCTGGTCCCAGCAAGGGATTCGTCACATCGCAGGCCACCACAATCTCCGGCAGATACCGTTGCAGGGAATCGAAAATCTCCACCACCTCCTGCAGCCGCGCCGGAATGGCCTCCACCCTCTCCCCCGAAGCCGAGAGGAACTCAAACCCCAGGGCCTTCGCCATCCCCGCACCCCCATCGTTCGTCGCGCTCCCGCCGATCCCGAGCACGATCCGCGCCGCTCCCGCGTCCGCGGCCGCCTTCAGCAGCATCCCCACGCCCTCCGTCGAGGCCCGCCACGGATCGCGCGCGTTCTCCGGCAGCATCGCCAGCCCGCAGGCCGCGCTCATATCGACCAGGCCGATCATCTCCCCCGCGGCGATCGCCAGCCCGAAGCCCGCTTCCACCGGCTCCCCCAATGCGTTCCTCACCGGCACCGTCACCCAGCGGCCGTCCATCGCCCCGCAGAGAACCCGTGCCGTGCCTTCGCCGCCATCGGCGATCGGGCAGCACTCGATCGCCGCGTCCGGATAGCGCTCCTCCAGAACGCCCGCAATGATCGACGCCACCGCATCGGCCTCCAGCGACCCCTTGAACTTGTCCGGCGCAATCAGGATTCGCATGGCCGCGCGGAGGCGAGAACGAGGAAGATCTCCGCACAGACGAGCAGCGAGGCGAACCCGAGATGAAGGATCTGAAAGACCGGAGGCAGCCCGAAGTAGGCCAGCGCCACGCCATAGCCGATCTGCAGCAACACAAGCCCGAAGATGATCCTCGCGGGCTTTCGCAGTAGATCAGGCAACGGAAACCTGATGCTCGTCCGCAGGAGAAACACGCTCCCGAGAAGCACCGTCCACGAGAATGCGCGGTGCACATGATCCAGCAGACCGACCCGCCCGATCCACTCGCCCCGTGACAACGCCACCTCCGCCCCGTGCTCGACATCATGCAAGGCCTCGCGCACCTGCGAGCCCAGCACAACCTGCGCGACCGTCAGCGCAAAGAGCACCAACGCCACCTTCCGCACCGTTCCCCTCACCCCCTCGTTGACCGGCGCATGAAGCTGATTCTCGACCGAGCGGAAAGCGACCCAAAGAAGCAACGCCATGAGGATGATCGCCACCATCATATGCAGGGTGATCATCCCCGGCATGAGACCCGAGCGCACCACCATGCCCCCGAGCCACCCCTGAAATCCCACAAGGAGGAAGGCC